>JAOIVE010000014.1 GCA_028223895.1 Rickettsiales bacterium | reverse complement strand
CTGCGCGCAGAACTGGCCTGCCCCTCAACTCCTTTAGCATGACTAACTATCTTCAAACGCAAATTATCATGACCGGCAACTGCCTCTACAAGCTTCTTGATATTTTCTTTATCGAAATATGAAACATTAGTGTCGTTACCTGAAAATTTTACTGCCAGCAAAGCTCCTTCAGGTAAAGCTTCTTTCTCTGACTTAACTCCACTTTCATCAATAAGTTTTTTAATATCAACCGATGCAATGCTCGCAACTTCAACTGGTTTTGTTTGCTTTATTTCCACTACAGGCTCTTCAATTTTAACCAGCTCTATAACTTCAGGAACGGCAACAGACTCAACCTTATCTTCAATTTCATCAACAACTTCTTCAGCTTTATCTATGACTTTTTCAACTTTTAAAACAGAAGCAGGAATAGAAGCCGGCTTATCAACTTCCTCTTGTATGTCACCACTGGCAACTATTAAATCCGTAGGCAATTCTTTTACAATTAAAACTTCCTCTTCTTTTTTCGCAACCGACACATCTTCTTTTACCTCTTCAACAACAGGCATTAATTTTTCAGTCACGATTTTTGTTTTAGTATCTTCAGCAATAGCGTTATCTTTCAATTCAGAATCAGACGAAACTATTTTATCTTTAAAAACATTTTCTCTTTTTACAGGAACAACTGACGCAACAACTTCTGTTATAGGGCGCATTTCAGGCATTGGCGGTTCTACACCAACAATAACAGAATCTTCATCAGAAATTTCATTTGGTAAAATAACCTGCACATTTTCATTTCTGCCAGAATAAGAGAAGTTATTTGCAGCCTCTTTTTTACGAATATTACCGCTAAACATAGGTATAGGAGCGTTTTTATCTATTAAATCATCGCCCACATCCTGATTACTATCTTCTGAATTTAACCAACTAAATATCGAGGAAGACTCCTTTTCATTATCACCAACAGAAACTTTATCATCATTTTTGGTTTCTTCAGATTGATCAATATCTGAAACTTCTAATTCACTTGGCAGAACTTCTTGTAATTTCTCAATTTTTTTAACCTTAACATCGCGCTCAACAGCACCAGAAGCTTCCGTAACTGATAAATTATTAGCAGAATCTGGCTCATCATCTTTTGCTAAAAATGGTATTTTGCTTTTTATCAATGAAAATAAGGTTTTCTTATTTTTCTCAGGCTCTTGTCCAGCCTTTGATTCATTTTGCGATAAAACTTTAATCTCTTCATTTTTTATTAAATCAGGAGATCTGTAAATTTCAACATCTGGCTTCTTGTTTAAAGGCTTATCATCCAAAGATGAAATTTCTGTTGGATCAAATTTTTTCTCAAAATCATTATTATCAATTGGCTTGCGACGTTTTATAGTCGGAGATTGAACCTGCGTTACAATTTCAGGAATATAAACATCTTCAACTACGACTTTTGGTAAATCCAATTTTTTTGGCATAGGATTAGAAACATCTGATTTCTTTATTTTTTTCTCAGATATTTCCACCTTTTTTGCAGGCTCAGTTTTTTGGGCAACAACTTTCTCAACCACCTCTTTTACAGGTTTTTTGATTTCCTTATATTTAACAATAGAAAATTCAGGAGTGCCACTCAAAGAGTCAAGAGCCTCAAAATTAAGTTCTATACTTGGCAGCGACGACTGCGCATGAGAAACAGAAACCCCTGCTCCCCCTATAAAAAAACCGCTAAATACAACAGCTAAAGTGGCATTAAAATTATTTTTCAGTAGCATACAAGCTCCCCCTTGAGGCTTAGAGCGTAACAAAAAACCTAAAACGAGAAAAACTCCCGACACTGCATTTAAGATGATGATGAGAACAAAAGCAATAAAAACATCTAATTTATATAAAAAAACATTCTATCGTAACATTCAGGTGACTTTTATTTTAATGCTTTTACAAATTGTGGCTGCAAAGCTTCATTTGTTGCAAGAATACTGCCTTTTTTAATAAAATCTGAATGCCCTGAAATACTAGCAACATAACCTCCAGCCTCACTTACAAGCAAAGCTCCTGCAGCAACATCCCACAGACAAAAGTCATCCTGAATAAATGTGTCATACTTACCAGAAGCCACATAAGCCAATGCAATTGCACTAGAACCAACACAGCGAATAGAATTGCCCACAGAATCAACTAACGAATTTATTAATTTATAATCCTGCTTCATGGATCCAATAGAAACAAGAGCATCGCCAATTTTACTTCTATTTGCCATACGCAGCCTGGAAATATGATTATCAGAATCAAGCCACGCGCCACAACCTTTTTCTGCCCAGTAAATTTCACCAGTAATTGGTAAATATGTCACACCAGCAATTATTTCTCTTTTACCACTATGTTTTTTTTCTTCCAAGGCTATCGATATACAAAAGTGAGGAAGACCATGCAGAAAATTCATAGTTCCATCCAAAGGATCAACTATCCAGCGGAAATTTTCATCTTTTCCTTTTATCTCTCCGGCCTCTTCCATTAAAAATCCATAATCAGGGCGCGCATAGCTTAAATCGCTATGGATAATTTTCTCAGCTTTTTTATCGGCAACTGATACAAAATCTCCCGGCCCTTTTTTTGAAACCTGAAGATTCTCAACTTCGCCAAAATCGCGAATAAGACCTTTTCCGGCCTTACGAACTGCCTTAATCATTATTGATATTATTACAGATTCATTAGACATCTAACTTTTTGCCCTTTCAACATAAGATCCATCGGCTGTTTTTACTACAATTTTTGTACCAACTTCTATAAAAGGAGGAACCATTACCCGAACGCCATTTTCTAATATTGCCGGTTTATTTGATGAAGCAGCAGTCTGACCTTTTACCACAGCCTCTGACTCGACAACCTCAAGAGTTACATCTTCTGGCAATTCTATTGAAATTGGAGCGCCTTCATATGATATAACTGTAATTTCCATTGCATCTTGCAGAAATACTCCAGCATCTCCGGCCAATTCTTTATTAACCTGAATTTGTTCGTATGTATCATTATCCATCAAAGTAAGAAACTCACCTTCGGTAAATAAATATTGATATTCTTTTGCATCAAGATGCGCACGCTCAACATCCTCTGATGAGCGAAAACGCTCGTTAAGTTTTGTACCTGTCTTGATATCCTTCATTTCAACCTGAATATAAGCTCCACCTTTTCCTGGCTGAGTGTGAGATATTTTAGCAACACTCCAAAGACGCTTATTATGTTCCAGCACATTGCCCGGTCTTATTGAATTGGCATTTATTTTCATACCTAATAACCTATTAATTTTCTTTATGTTTGTAGCTTGTAGAAACTCAATTTACGAACATTTGTCAAGATTTTAATGGCAAAACGATCTTAACTATAGCTCTTCATTGACCTTTTATTAACAAACATGTATTTTCACCGCCTCGGAACCTACTAATAATGATATATATGCCTGAAATAACCACATTAGATAATGGACTGCGCATTATAACTCACCAAATGAAAGAAACTGAAGCTATATCCATAAATATTTGGGTATCGGTTGGTAGCCGTTATGAAAAAATATCAGAAAACGGACTATCTCATTTTTTAGAGCATATGGCATTTAAAGGAACAAAAAGACGTAGCGCGCGCCAAATCGCCGAAGAATTTGATAATATTGGTGGATATTTTAATGCCGGAACTGGCCGCGAACATACAACATATTACGCGAAAGTTTTAAAAGAAGATTTTACAATAGCTATGGATATCTTGTCAGATATTCTTTTAAATTCTGTTTTTGATGCTGAAGAATTAGAGCGTGAGCGCGGAGTAATATTGCAGGAAATTGCAATGACAAACGACACTCCTGATGATTTGGTATTTGATTGCTATCAGGAAACTGCCTTTTCTGAGCAGGCTATGGGGCGTTCAATTTTAGGCACAGAGTCAAATATAAAAAAATTCACACGCGATGATTTAATCAACTATATGAATAATCACTATACAGCTCAAAGAATTGTTGTCTCTGTAGCTGGAAACATTTCAAATCAGCAGGTTATTGATATTACAAAAAGTTATTTTAATAATGTGAAAAAAGCATCTGATGTAAAACATGAAGATGGAAAATATACAGGCGGCACAAAATTAATCACTCGCGATCTGGAGCAAACCCACATAGTTTTAGGGTTCAGTGGCCCTTCATATAATTCTAAAGATATATATACAGCCCAAATATTATCAAATATTTTAGGCGGGGGAATGTCATCAAGGTTATTTCAGGAAGTAAGAGAAAAGCGTGGGCTTGCTTATTCAATAAGCTCTTTTTCATCAAATTATAGTGATGTTGGCTTATTTTCTGTATATTCTGGAACAGCGCCTGAAAATATTTCTGAACTTATTTCAGTTGTTAATGATGAATTTAACAAAGTTGCAGAAAATATTACCGATGAAGAGCTAAAAAGAGCAAAAGCTCAAAGCAAGGCTGGTATATTAATGGCAAAAGAAAGCTCTTCTAATATGGCAGATGATATGGGAAGGTATCTGATTTGCTTTGACAGATTTATTCCATATCAGGAAATGATAGACAAAATAGAAGTGGTTGATGCAAAATCTGTTTCAAGACTGATGAAAGAAATTACTTCTTCATCAAAAAGAACAATTGCTGCAATAGGTGATGTGTCAGCTATAAAACAAAATTAGGGATATAAAAATGATTCAACCAAAAAATTTATTAGTAACTGGTGCAGCGGGTTTTATTGGAAGTATTTTTGTGCATCAGGCCGTACAAAGGGGGCAAAATGTAATCGTACTTGATGCATTAACATATGCAGGTAGAAGGGGAAATTTAAGCTGGATAGAAGGCAAAGGCAGCTATGAGTTAATTATTGGAAATATCTGCGATACGGCATTAGTGAAAAAAATACTGTTCGATAATAAAATTGATGCGGTTGTAAATTTTGCCGCTGAATCCCATGTTGATCGCTCCATTGAATCTTCACGCATATTTATAGAAACAAATGTTATGGGAACTCACAGCATGCTTGAAGCATCTCGTGAATATTGGGATAGTCTTTCTCCACGTAAAAAAGATGAATTCCGCTATGTTCAAATATCAACAGATGAAGTTTATGGAAGTCTGTCTTTAGGTTCAGGAGATAAATTTAGCGAAACCAGTCTAATGCGCCCCAACTCTCCTTATTCAGCAAGTAAAGCAGCTGCCGATCATCTTGTTCGCGCTTGGTTTGAAACATACGACCTGCCAACCATTGCTACAAACTGTAGTAATAATTATGGCGCACGTCAGCATGAGGAAAAATTAATTCCTAAAATGATTATGCGAGCGATAAGAGGTGAAAGTTTAACTATTCATGGCGATGGCAAAAATGTTCGCGACTGGATTCATACCCACGATCATTGCGAGGGGATTTATCTGGCATTGACCAAAGGCCGCCCTGGTCGCACATATTGCTTTGGTGGAAATGCCGAACGCAGTAATATTGAGGTGGTAAAACAAATTTGTTATATTCTTGACGATCTAAGGCCACGCAAAGATGGGAGATCTTATATTGAGCTTATAACATTTGTTCCTGACCGCAAAGGCAATGACCGCAGATATGCTATTGATGATAATCGCGCAGAAAAAGAGCTTGGCTTTAAACGTAAATATGATTTTGAAAGCGGCCTTGTAGAAACTATTAAATGGTATATGAAAAACGAAAACTGGTCACAGATGCTTGATGAAGAAAAAGCGATGGAAGATTCTAATTCGGATATGGAAGTTGCATAAATGCCTATAATAGTTACAGGTAGGAACGGACAGGTTGGCTCAGCCTTGTGTGACATTTTGAGCGATAAAGCCATTGGCCTTTCTCGCAATGAGGTTGATTTAAGCGATCCTGAATCTTTATATGAAAAATTAGAGAAATATAATCCATCAGCAATTATTAATGCCGCTGCTTACACTGCCGTAGACAAAGCCGAAGAGGAAAAAGACTTAGCATTTAAAATAAATGCCCACTCACCTGCCATTATGGCTAAATTTTGTAAAGATAAAGATATACCATTTATAACGTATTCTACTGACTATGTTTATTCTGGAGAGGGAAACAAACCTCATAATGAGAACTCTCCTAAAACACCTCTTAATATTTATGGAAAGAGCAAGTTAGAAGGCGAAAACTTAGTAAGAGAAGTTGGCGGTAAATATATAATCCTAAGAGTTAGCTGGATTTATGACTCTGTCCACCAAAATTTTGTAAAAACAATGTTAAGATTGGGCAAAGAAAGAGAAGATTTACGCATAGTAAATGATCAGATTGGCGCGCCAACTTATGCACCATCTTTGGCAAAAGCTTCTATTGATATATTAAATAGCGACAGGTTTTATCCGGGCATTTATAATTTATGCCCGCAAGGCGAAACCTCATGGTATGATTACGCCTTGGAAATTTTTACTCTTGCCAAAGATAATGACATTGAGCTAAAGGTTAAAAATATAGAACCGGTTGCATCATCTGAATTTCCAACTCCCGCTAAAAGGCCACTTAATTCACGCCTTGATTGCAGCCTGATAAAAGAAAAATTAAATATAGAATTGCCACATTGGAAAAATGATTTAAAAGAATGTATGGAAAAAATAGGACGTAATAAAAATGAAAGTAGTTGAAACCGGAATTAAGGACTTGCTGGTAGTTGAGCTTGATATACATGGCGATAATCGTGGTTTTTTTGTAGAAAGATATAATGAAAAAACATTTAAAGATCATGGCCTTCCTACAAATTTTGTCCAGGATAATCACTCTCGTTCAGCGCCTAAAGTTGTGCGTGGATTGCATTATCAGCACAACCCTGCGCAAGGAAAATTAGTTGGAGCAGCTCGTGGCAGCATATGGGATGTTGCTGTTGATATTCGCCCGGATTCGCCAACATTTGGTAAAAATTTCGGCATAGAGCTAAGCGATGCAAATGGAAAGTTACTATGGGTTCCACCCGGATTTGCTCATGGTTTTTGCGTTCCGGGCGATGAAACTGTCGATATATTTTATAAGGTTACAGGATTATTTAATAGTGCCGGAGAAGGAGGAATATCCTGGGATGACCCTGAACTTGCTGTTGATTGGCCAATAAAAGATCCTATACTGTCGCAAAGAGATCAAAATCAACAAAGTTTTGCAGAATATAAGGATAATCCACCTATTTGGTAAAACGCTATGTCAAATAATAAAAACAAAGATGATAAACTAGTTAGCGTCGTTATGATTACATATCATACAGGAGACGTTCTGTGGAAATCTATAGATTCTGTTTTAGAGCAAAATCTTTTACATGAATTGATAATAGTCAATAACGGTAATCCGAAAGCTTTTGAGCGTAAATTAAAATTACTGGTAGAAAGTTCTACCAATATAAAACTTATAACCGGACATGGTAATATAGGTTTTGCCGCAGCCTGTAATTTGGGGGCAAAAGAAGCACAGAGTGAATATTTATTATTACTAAACCCAGATTGCAAACTTCCGCGCAAAACTTTTTCTACAGCAATAGAGAATCTTGATAATAACCCCAAAGCATGGGTTGCTGGCTGCAAGCTTGTTAATGAAGATGGCAGCGAACAACGCGGCGGTCGCAGAAATTTACTTGATTTTCAGACCCTTATAACATTTGGGCTAAAGCTTGATAAATGGCCATATTTTAAGAAATTTGCAAAACCTTTAAATTTAGATAAAACTCCATTGCCCAAATCCACAAAATATGTTCCAGCAATTTCAGGGGCGTTTATGTTTATGAATATAGGCAAATATTGGCGGATTGGCGGCATGGATGAGGGCTATTTTTTACATGTTGAAGATTTAGACTTTTGTTATCAAATAAAGAAATTAGGCGGAAAAATAATATATATTCCCGATTTAGAAGTTAAGCATGTTGGGGCCACAAGCAATGTAACAACTTTGTTTTTAGAAAGAAATAAAGCAAATGGGATCATAAGATATTTTGAAAAAAACATGAAAGATAAATATCCAAAAGGTACTGTAGAGCTGGTTAAATTTCTTAGCTATGCAAAATTATGGCTAAAAATGATATGCGTAAAACTAACATATAAGAAAGCAAAAGCGTGAAGATATTAGTAACAGGTGCAGCAGGTTTTATTGGTTTTCATGTTAGTAAAAAACTAATTGAACAAAATTATGAAGTAATAGGAATTGATAATCTAAATGATTATTATGACATATCATTAAAAAATGATCGTCTGAAAAATCTTGAAAATGATAATTTTATTTTTCATAAGATTGACATATCTGACAATGAAAAAATAATAGAGCTTTCTGAAAAATACCCTGATATTAAATATATAATTCATCTTGCTGCACAAGCTGGCGTTAGATATTCTACAGAAAATCCACTAGCCTATATTCAAAGCAACCTTGTTGGCCATGCAAATATGCTTGAATTATGCCGCAATCTCAATGAGTTAGAACATTTTATATATGCAAGTTCAAGTTCTGTATATGGAGGAAACACCAAACTTCCATTTTCTACAGAAGATCGTGTTGATTCGCCTCGTTCACTTTATGCAGCAACTAAAAAAGCTGATGAATTGCTCACTCACAGCTATGCGCATTTATATGAAATTCCTGCAACTGGTTTGCGCTTTTTTACCGTATATGGGCCTTGGGGTCGCCCTGATATGGCTACATATTTATTTACAAAATCTATAATTGAAGGCAAGCCAATAACAGTTTTTAATAATGGTGATATGCGCCGCGATTTTACATATATCGATGATATTGTTGATGGCATTATTTCAGTCATGAAAAAAGTTCCTGAAAATAAGCCCGCCCATAAAGTTTATAATTTAGGAAATAACAACTCCGAAAAGCTAATGCACTTTATTAATATACTTGAACAAACAATTGATAAAAAAGCAATAATTGACTTCAAACCCATGCATCCAGGCGATGTAAAAGAAACATTTGCTGATATAAGTGATTCTAAAAATGACTTCGGATTTTCGCCTAAAACTTCTATTGAAGAAGGGTTGCCAAAATTTGTTGAGTGGTACCGCCAATATTATCGGTCTTAGCCAGCTACAATGCGATTAATTTTTCCCTGCACACTCTGCCAGACTTTACCATTCTTCCAAATCCAGCGGCAGCACTTTTTGCACCAGAACTGCTATCTAGCACATGCAAAGAGTTATTTTTCTGATTTTCCTTACTTTCATCACTCGAACCTCTAGAACCTCTAATACGATCACTAAAAGACCCTTCTGCTGCTGCACTTTCTTTCTGATATTTTTCACTTCTATGATGCCTATGCCTATGGACTCTATCACAACTATGAATGTCATGGTTTGTAGAGTCTATAATAACAGGAACGAGCGGCTCACGCTCAACCTCTCTATAATTTTCTTTCATTATAGCAAAAGATTCTTTTGAAAGTTCTATGAAAAAATCTTTTATTTCTTTTTGAATTTGAATATCAGATTTTTGATCGCTAAAAACAATAATTCTAACAGACGATAGACTAGTAACTCTACCATTTTGTTCTACTTTTACCCCTTGATTTGCTATTTTTTTAAAAGAATTAGAAATATTTTTGCAGGCCTCTTTGATTACATACCTTTCAACTTTATAATTTACCAATATGTTTCGGCAAATATCTTCAAGAATATTTTCAAAAGCATAGAAATCATTATCATCAATCTTCATTGGTATGTTTGTTTCTTCTATTCTTTTTATTATTGAATCATTCACAATATCAAAAACACTAGCTTCTACTGATCGGAAAAACTCGTCACTTTGCCTGGAACTACTCAACATTTCCCCCAATAATATTGTTTACTTACAATAAGTTAGTGCAAATTATTAACTAATGTCAAGTTACATAATTTTATAAAAACAGAAATTGTAGAAGTTATTTTACTTATAATTTTTATTTTCTGTTAGCACATCGCTAATAAGATAAAGAGAGCCGCAACATAATATACGAGCCGGCTTGTCTTCCATGCTGGTAATAAGATTTATAGCATCTTCAACACAATCGCAGGCAGAGCTTTTAATACCAATTTCTTCTGCAGCTTTTGCAATATCTTCTGCCTTATAAGCAGATGGCTCAGTCTTTACCAATATTCCACATAGATGTTTTGTACAATCTTTAAAAAAAGATAAAAATGCCGGTATATCTCGTCCTCTTGTATGACCTAAAATAATATATAGCGGCTTATCCTGCCACTCTTTAGAGACGATATTTGATAATATATGCGCACCAGCAAGATTATGCGCTCCATCAAGCCATAATTCCCACCCTTCTGGCAGCATAGAAGCAAGATTACCATCTTGAATATTTTGCAAACGCCCCGGCCATTTTATATTTTGCAAACCTTTTGCAATAGATTCATTGCTTATATCAAACTGCTCAAGATTTTTTATTGCAGCGATTGCCGCACCTGCATTTAATATTTGATGATCACCATAAAGGCTTGGCAAAGGAAATTGAATATCTTCATTATCTTTGCTCTTAAACACCATGCCTTCAGCCGTTTTATCAACACTCCAGTCATAACCAAATGAATATAAAGGTGAGTTTAATTGCTGCGCCTTTCTTTCAAGCACTTCTTGGGCCTCATCGGTTTGCATACTGGATATGCAAGGAGTATCTGTCTTTAATATTCCCGCCTTTTCTCCGGCAATTATTCTTACATTTGGCCCTAAAAATTCAGTATGATCAAGTGATATCGGAGTTATCACCGTCATTGCAGGTTTTTCTATTACATTTGTTGCATCAAGACGCCCACCTAAACCAGTTTCAAGCAAAACCACATCAGCAGGATTTTTAGAAAATGCCAGAAAAGCACCGAGAGTAGTTCCTTCAAAAAAGGTAAGTTTCACGCCTTCAGTTGCAAGGCGGCATTCTTCCATAATCTGATATAGATACTCATCACTGATATTATTTCCGGCAATTGTGATTCTTTCATTAAAATTAAGCAAATGCGGAGATGTATAAATATGAGCCTTATATCCCGCAGCCTTAAATATTGCCGCCATCATAGCTATAGTTGAACCTTTGCCGTTAGTTCCTGCAACATGTATAACAGGCGGCATTTTTAAATGCGGATTACCCATTAATTCAAGAGCCGATTTCACCCGATCCAACCCCAAATCAATTGGCTTATTTTTCAACATTTTTGGCCAATGTGGCATAAATACCATATTAATACCTTATCGATTAAGTGCTTTCCTATGCCCTGCTATATCATGAACTCGCAAATAATCTATATTTTTTGCATATAGACGCAATGAAATGTCGATAGTTTTTGCATCGCGCTGGGCAATTGAAATATTTTCTGCATTAGAAAATAAAAAAGATTTCCGCGAATGACCAATAAAAACCGGCAAACCTGCTAATAATAATTTTTCCGCATTATCTAGTATTTCAAGCGACTGCTTAGCGTTTTTACCAAAACCAATACCTGGGTCAAGAATCAATCGAGAAGAAGAAATATTACTTTTATGTAGTTCTTTTAATTTATTTTGCGTCCAATTTAATATCACATCAATCGGGTCTTTATCTTCTGATATCACATTACTTTTATCAGCGGGAACTCCCAAATTATGCATAATAACAATTTTTACATCATTATCTTTTAATACATCTACCATATCAGGATTATCAAGGCCAGTTACATCATTTATCCAGTCAATACCAAGCTCTATAGCTTTTTTAACATTTTCCGGGTGATAGCTATCAAGGCTAGTTATAATATTTCTTTTTTTACATATATTTATTATTTCAGATAAATAAGGAGAAAGGCGCTCCCATTCCTGTTTTGCTGATAGTGGAATTGCTCCTGGCCTGGTTGACTCAGCGCCAATATCAATTATATCTGCGCCCTCCTCTATTAAGCTTACGACCCTAGCAATTATAGATTCTTTTGAAATATATTTTCCACCATCAGAAAATGAATCGGGCGTAAGATTAAGGATAGCAGCAAGTTTCATTAAAATATTCCATTTATTACAGGAACTATCTTAATAACAGACCTCACATAATAATAAATGATTAAAAATCGCTTTTTAGAATAATTTTTATAAGTATATTGAATTTGTATATAATATTATGAAATAAACTATAAAATTAAAATATGACTCAATATTCCGACTCTACACTTACAATACATCTTGATAGAATATCAAGCAATTACAGTATATTATCAAATATTTCTAAAGCAAAATCTGAATGTGCAGCAGCAGTAAAAGCCAATGCTTATGGCTTAGGTATAAAAGAGGTTTCACTGGCACTAAAAAAAAGCGGATGTAATAAGTTTTTTGTAGCAACTTTAGATGAAGCTATAGAACTAAGAGAAATATTGCCTGAAGTTGATATATATGTGTTAAATGGAATAGGAAATAAGCAAAATGACATATTTGGAAATTATAAATTAATTCCGGTTTTAAATAGCAAAGAGCAAATAAATCAGTGGGCTGATTACACAAAATCAATATGCGAGAATCTTCCATCTATAATTCATGTAGACACTGGAATTAATCGCCTTGGAATATCTTATAAAGAATTTAATCAAGTTATCCAACAGATCGATATCAATAAAAGTCTAAATGTAAAATATATAATGTCACATCTTGCATGCGCAGATGATCCCAATCATGAATTAAATAAATTACAGCTGGAACGAGTTAATAAAATCAGCCATTTATTTCCTGATATTAAAATAAGTCTGGCTAATTCATGCGGAATATTTTTAGGAAATGACTACCATTTTGATCTGCTTCGCCCCGGAATTTCTTTATATGGAGGCAATCCGACACCCGGTTATGAAAACCCTATGGAGCAGGTAATATCACTAAAGAGTAATATATTGCAAATTCGCAAGATTGACAGTTCTGACAGGCTCGGTTATGGTGCAACTGCTAACCTGCCAAAAGGTGGTTTGGTTGCAGTTATTGCAATAGGTTATGCTGACGGATATCAGCGCTCTTTGAGCAATAAAGGCAAATGTTTTATCGATGGAAAAATAGTGCCAATATTAGGCCGTGTTTCTATGGATATGAGCATTATTGATGTTTCTTCTTTACCTGAAAACTCTTTATATCAGGGAAAAGAGGTGGAGATTATTGGCGATAATATCACAATTGATGATATTGCCAGTGATGCCGGAACAATAAGTTATGAAATTTTGACGCAACTAGGTAGTAGGTTTCGAAGAGTTTATAGGTGAGAAATTTTTTAAATATCATAGGTAGATTCTTTATTAACTTGCTAGGCGTGATTGGTCGCCTGTCTTTGTTTTCTGGCAACTGCATAATTCAGGCGTTAACTCCACCATATTACCCACAAATAGTCTTAAAACAGATGATTTCTATAGGCTTTTATTCCTTGCCGGTTGTAGGGCTTACCGCCATATTTACAGGTGCAGTTTTGGCTTTACAAAGCTATACTGGTTTTTCCAGATTCAATGCAGAAAGCTCTATTGCAGCAGTGGTGGTAATGTCAATTACGCGCGAGTTAGGCCCTGTATTAGCAGGTCTTATGGTGGCTGGGCGCATTGGCGCATCAACTGCTGCTGAAATTGGTACTATGAGAGTTACAGAACAAATTGATGCTCTTGTTACTTTATCAACGAATCCTTTCAAATATTTAATTGCCCCTCGCCTTATAGCAGGTATCTTAATGCTGCCTTTGCTTGTAATAATTGCTGATATTATCGGTGTTTACGGAGGATATCTGGTAGCAGTGCATAAATTATCATTTTCTCCTGGCATATATTTAAAAAGTACTTTTGACTTTCTTGAGATGCGAGATGTTGGAAGTGGTCTGGTTAAAGCAGCTGTTTTTGGATTTATTATAACTTTAATGGGTTGTTATAACGGATTTTTCTCTCGCGGAGGTGCTAGCGGAGTTGGCGCAGCAACAACAAATGCGGTTGTAACTTCATCTATGCTTATCCTACTTTCAAACTATATCATAACCGAAATGTTGTTTTAGCCATGACAAGAAAGCCAAAAAAAATTAGCCTTAAAAGCATGCAACATTATCTTGGTTTGAAAAAAGGCCAGAGAGATTTTGAAAAAACATCAGTAAAACTCCATGTTAAGGGCTTACATAAATATTTTCACAATAAGAAAGTATTAAAGGGTGTAAATCTTGATGTTCACGAAGGTGAGTCTTTGGTGATTATTGGCGGATCAGGAAGCGGAAAATCTGTACTGATAAAAAATCTTATAGGCCTGATGAATCCAACAAAAGGCGTCATAAAAGTTGATGGCGAAGAGGTTTCTAATCTTTCTAAACGCCAGCGCGCAAAATCAATGGGAAAAATAGGTGTATTATTTCAAGGTGGAGCTTTATTTGACAGCTTACCGGTGTGGAAAAATATATCATTTTCATTTCTTTCATCAAAAGAATATACCCGCGAAGATTCTTACGATTTGGCAGTAGCAAAACTATCTTCTGTTGGTTTGGGAGCTGACGTTGCAAGATTATATCCATCAGAACTTTCAGGCGGTATGCAAAAGCGTGTAGCTCTGGCGCGCGCAATAGCGGGCGATCCAGTTCATGGCGATCCTGATTTAATATTTTTTGATGAACCAACAACCGGCCTTGACCCTATCATGGCAGACGTGATTAATGATTTGATTGTAAAATGCAGTGAAGAATTAGGCGCAACCACAGTTACCATTACTCATGATATGCACTCAGCGCGCAAAATTGCAGATCACGTTGCTATGATATATGAAGGTAAAATTATCTGGCACGATCATGTTAAAAATCTTGATAGAAGCAATAATGACTATGTCGAGCAATTTATTCACGGTCGCGCCGAAGGCCCAATACGCATGAGAGTGCGCAAAGGATAAAACCCCTTAAAGCAAATTTAAGATAACTATCTTATTGTAACATTTTGACGACCATTTTGCAAAACCCTTTCAGTCCAACCTAATGCTTTAGGATCTATTTCATGTGCTTGCATAAGCTTTTTCAGCTCCTTGCCTGTCGCAGCACCAATAGTTTTACACTTTATTACAGAAATCGCCTCTCTTTTGCTTCTAGCTTCAGGCTCAGATGCTGTTTCTTGCGCTATTTCGGTTTCTTCTCTATCTTCTTCAGGCATACTTCGACTATCTTCACTTAAAGACAAACTATCAATTGATTCATTATCATCCACCCATTCTGCTGCTCTTTCATCGATAACAGTATCTACATCCTCTTCTGCTTCCTTTATTCTAGCTTCCGTCTCTTTTCCAAATCCGCTTGGAAAGCCCGATAACAAACTCTGCCACTCACGACTTTCTTCATCTTTTTCGTCAGAAACAACATCTGCATCCTCTTTTCCTGTTTTAACTGCAGTCTCTTCTACAGTTTCGCTTGGAAAGTCTGGTTTCATACTATGCGATTCAATATTTTTATCATAATCATAGAGCAAAGGAGGTAAATTTTCTTCAGAAGCAAAATCTACGTCCTCTTTAGATTTCTTTACTCTATGTAATTTATTACGAATAGACCCAAAAAACTCTGAAATAAAATAACCAAAATTTTTACTATCATTAACATACAACTCTTCCTCAGAAACATCCAACTCTTCCTCAGAAACATCCAATTCTTTGCTCAGTGGATGAGCAAAGAATAAAGGAGGCATGTTAGCAAAATGATTTTCTATTTCATCACTTCCTTTCTTGCCTTTTTCCCACGGAAGCGGCTCTGCTATTGTTTCATCACTAAGGTGTAATTTATTATAAAGATGATGAGGATGCTTAGGGTCTCTATAAACAGTATGAGCTCTATATCCTCTATCAAAATTACCTCTAACTTCCGCTCTTATTTCAGAATTAATTTTTTCTATAAAGGATTCATAACCTTCTTCTCCAGCTGCAATAATTGGTCTTTTTCTGGATTTTCTGGATTTTCTGGATTTTCTGGATTTTTTAAACTCTTCACTATCTACCAACTCTTCCCTCATTTGCGCAAGAGTTTTGCGTTCCCCTTTAGGCGCTTCTTTTGCTATACTTAGAGCAGCATCTTTATTTTCAGGCAGCAACTCACTACTATCAATCTTAGCTCCTCTTTTTCTTAACAATTCTGTTGTTTCTACTTTCCCATGTTTATAGGTATAATAAAGAGCCGTTTTTCCATCATTATCTGTTTGATTAATGTCTATAGCGCCTTTATCTAATATTTTTTCTACAATATCGCTCCACCCGTTAGATGCAGCAAAATGAAGTAAAGTTTTACCATCTTTGCTTTTTAGCGTTCCATCTAGCAAGTAAGCTACTATATCCTTAACTTCTTTGTAATTAGCTTGCTTAGTAGCTTCAATTATAAATTTGGAAAAAATTTCCTCACGATTAAAGTCACTTACAACTTTAGTAGAAATATCAATAATTTCATCATGCGTAGATGTATTGACTTTGCCAGAGTGGTGAACTTGTGGGAATAACTTGTTTAATTCTTCCTTTGAATTATTTTTCAATTTTTCAATTTTTTCTTTTTTTCCTACAGAAGCCAGTGCAGAAGCGTCTTTTCCATCATTATCAACCGATGTTAAAAGCTCTACCTTTTCCTCTTTAGTAAGCGTTTCTAATATCGATTTAAATATTCTGCTTTGACCATTATATGCAGCAACTTGCAATGAATTTCTGCCATTTTCATCTTTTATTGTAGGGTCAGCAAATTCCACTCCATCTGGAGCTCTTCCAGTTATTGGCCTTCCCAGCAATGACATTGCCACTGTGTAAGAACCTTTTTCTGCTGCTATATGTAAAGGAGTCTGACCTTTATTATTTTTAGCATTAAGATCAATATTAGTTTTAAGAAAACCACCAGATTTTTCTAAGATATCATTTAATGAAGTTTCATTATCGCTAGCTGCCAAAAGATGTAATATGTTATTGCCTTCAGAATCGACAGCACTAATATCAGCACCACGCCCAAGAAGATCAAATTCATCATCATTTTCTTGCAGATCTTTTATCTGCTCTTTACCTAAAGTGCCTCTATTTTCTCTCATGCCCTTACTCGTATTTTATGTTCTATATTTTCATATAATAAATATACTATATAAATGTTTCAGTAATGTTTCAAAAAACCATTATCTATCACGTTTTTTTAATAAAGTTAACAAATAAACTTTATTTTAATAAAATATCTGTTTGTCTCGTTTATTTTGATGATGTATTGATTATATTTTGAAATAAAATTTTAGTAAATTAGGAAATCAGTTTTATGGCAAAAGATGCTATCGCAATTTTAAAAGATGACAAAGCTGATGAAAAAAATGCCAATTACCGCGTTGTACCTCATAATATTCAGGCAGAGCAAGATTTACTTGGCGCTCTACTTACCAATAATGAAAGTATAAACAGAGTTGCAGATTATTTACGCGCCGAAGATTTTTATGAGCCAGTGCATGAGAGAATCTATGAGGCGGTGATAAAATTTATGGATCGCGGTCTTGTTGCAACGCCAAGAACTTTAAAAAATTATTTTGATGATGATGATGCATTAGCAGACCTTGGTGGAGCAGACTACCTTGCCTATCTTGCCGGTCGCGCAACATCCATCATAAATTTAGAGACATATGGACAAATTGTTTATGATTTATCGGTTAGGCGTAAATTAATTGGCATTGGTGAAAATGTTGTTAATGACGCCTATGATAATAATATAGACTCAAGCGGTGTTCAGCAGATTGAAGAAGCTGAGCAATCTTTATTTAATCTAGCAAGTGAAGGAACTACCGGCTCTGGCTTTCGTCATTTGAAAGAATCTTTAGCGCTGGCCATTGAGCGCGCAGATATTGCCCATAAAAATGATAATAAACTAAGTGGAATATCAACACAATTCACAGATTTAGACGAGCTGCTTGGTGGCTTGCAGGATTCTGACCTGCTTATACTTGCCGGAAGACCATCTATGGGTAAAACAGCTTTTTCCATAAATGTTGCAGTAAATGCTTGTAAATCTCTGTGCAAACAGGCAGAAAATAGTGAGCAAAGAGAACCAAAATCTGTGGGATTCTTTTCACTCGAAATGTCATCTGAGCAGTTGGCAGCAAGAATGGTAGCTATGGAAGCGGCGGTAGATTCTTCAAGCATGCGTGTGGGGAATCTTTCCAATGAAGATTTCAGTAAAGTTGTACACGCCAATAAAGCACTATATAACCTGCCATTTTATCTTGATGATACGCCGGCGCTGAGTATTTCTGCACTAAGAACACGCGCCAGAAGGTTAAAAAGACGTAATAATCTTGGCCTGCTTATTGTCGACTACCTTCAACTTTTAAAAGGATCTTCAAAATCATCAGAAGGCAGCCGCGTACAGGAAGTTTCTGAAATTACCCAAGGGCTAAAAGCCATTGCCAAAGAATTAAACATTCCGGTTATTGCACTATCACAGCTTTCTCGTGCTGTAGAACAACGTGAGGATAAGCGCCCTCAACTATCTGATTTGCGTGAATCTGGAAGTATTGAGCAAGATGCGGACGTAGTTATGTTTATTTATCGTGAAGAATATTATGAAGCACGCCGAGCGCCTGATGCCGATTCAGATAAATTTGCTGATTGGCAAGCTCGTATGGATAAATGCATGAATGTAACTGAAATTATAATTGCAAAACAACGTAATGGGCCAATTGGAACGGCAAAAATATTCTTTGATTCTAAAACCACTAAATTTACTGACTTGGATCAAAATCACTAATTTTTCTATATGCTATGCATTATTGCCATCAGTCAGACTGCGAATTATACCGCGCAATGTGCGTACATCCTGATCCGTAAGTTGCGCACGAGTAAATATCCCGCGAATATTATTTACCATACGCGGACGCTTTTCTTTTACGCGTAGAAACCCTGATTTATCAAGCTCACCTTCTAAATGCTCCAGCAACTTTACAACATCTTCTTTGTTTGCAAGATCAGATTTTTTGCTGGCAGATATGATATCAGGCGTTGCATCTTGAGTTACAAACCACTCATAGCACATTATAGTTACAGCTTGCGCAAGATTTAATGATGTATAAAGCTCGCTCACTGGAACAATAGTTATCGCATCGCTCACAGCTATGGCTTCATTATCAAGTCCGCTACGCTCGCAACCAAATAATATGGCAGATTTATTTTTATTATTTTGATTAAATATAATTTCATCAGCCGTTTTGCGCGGTGTTAATACTGGTTTTACCAAATCGCGCGGACGCGCCGTTGTTGCATATAGTTTTTTTATATCTGTTGTAGCATCTTTTAAGCTAGTAAAAATTTGTGCAGATTTTATAACTGATTTTGCGCCTTTTGCCATATCAACAGCTTTAGGGTTTGGCCAGCCATCGCGAGGATTGACTATCCGCAAATCGGTAAGGCCGAAATTAAGCATGGAGCGGGCAGCAGCTCCAATATTTTCACCCATCTGAGGTGCTATAAGTATAATTGCTGGATTATAATCATTCATGGTGGCAATATATAATATTGCATATATAAGTAAAGTTTCCTTTGTGATATACGAAGTATAAAGGAAAATATCGCAAACTATATTATCTTTGCTTTTACTTTTATACTAGGAAGTCGAGGCGATGTTTAGAAGCCCTAAATGAGGCGAAGGCTGACGAAGTATAAAGGAAAATGAAAGATATATAATTTAATAGAAATATTCTTTTAGACTATATATAACTAATATTGTACATAGTTTTCTGGATGAATATGAATATAGATAAAGCAAAATCATTAATTTTATCATCAGCTCCTTTTTTAAAGAGCTTCTTATGCTTTTTTCTGGCTATTTTTGTTACTTTTTCAGTAGCAGGTTACAATCCGGGTGACCCGTCTTTTAATCGATCAACTGGTGTTGTGGCAAAAAATATATTCGGCAATGCTGGGTCATATTTTTCAGATATGTCTTTGCAGTTATTTGGCCTTGCTTCATATGCTTTAGCTGCAATTTTTGCAGTTTGGGGAGCAAGGTATTTTTTTCAAAAACATATTAAATTTATAAAAACCCGAATATTTTCAATATTATTCTTATTAACTAGCTACTCTGCCCTATTTTCACTTGTTAAGACATCAGAAAAATGGCCATTTTATATAGGAAAAGGCGGATTTAGCGGAGATCTTTTAAACCATGAATTATTACCAATTTTAGGTATTTATGGATATGTGGCTATATTTTTATCGGCAAGTGCAATATTAACTATATTTGCCATGGCAATTAAATGGGAAGAGGCTCAAACTGCCTATGAAAAAACCGTCTCAATCTTTAATGTCATTTATAATCAAATATTTACTTTTGGAATAGTTATTACAAATAAATACAGAAAATACAAAGGCTTAGATCCTATAGTTAATGAAAAATCCAAAAAGAAAGCAGTTAAGAAAAAAGAAAAAATAAAAGCTGATATTGTTGAAGAATATAAATCAAATAAAAAACGCAGCTATAAAGCTATGCAGGCATCTTTAAAACTATCTTCTGGTGAGTTTGAAATACCAGATTTAGATTTTCTGGTTGATGCCTCATCTATGAGTAAAAACACAGTAAGCGCAAGTTCTCTGGAGCAAAATGCAAAACTTTTAAAACGAGTTTTAGAGGATTTTGGTGTTAATGGCGAGATTATAAAAGTCCGCCCAGGGCCTGTTGTAACCTTGTATGAATTAGAGCCTTCGCCGGGAACTAAATCATCAAGGGTTGTGGGGCTGGCAGATGATATTGCACGCTCTATGAGTTCGATATCTGCGCGTATAGCCGTTATACCCGGTCGCAATGTCTTAGGTATTGAACTGCCAAACTCTACAAGAGAAACAGTATATTTACGCGAACTTCTTGAGACAGAAGAATTTCAGGATAAACGCATACGCCTGCCAATTGCTCTTGGTAAGGATATTAGCGGCAGCGTTGTTATGAGCGACTTATCACGTATGCCACACTTGCTTATTGCAGGAACTACAGGCTCAGGTAAATCTGTTGCCGTTAACTCCATGATATTATCATTCTTGTACAGAATGACTCCAGAAGAGTGCAAATTTATAATGATCGATCCAAAGATGCTTGAATTATCAATTTATGATGGTATTCCGCATTTATTATCGCCAGTGGTTACTGATCCTAAAAAAGCTGTAGTTGCTCTTAAATGGGTTACAAGAGAAATGGAAGATCGCTATAGAAAAATGTCAGATATGAATGTGCGCAACATGGCAGGCTATAACAAACGTATTGAAGATGCTCTTAAAAAAGGCAAAAAAATAGAGCGCACAGTGCAAACCGGATACAATCCGGAAACTGGTGAGCCTATATATGAAAAGCAGTATCTGGAAATGAAAAAAATGCCTTTTATTGTTGTAATAGTTGATGAAATGGCCGACCTTATGCTTACAGCAGGAAAAGAAATTGAAGGCTCAATTCAGCGCTTAGCACAAATGGCGCGCGCCGCGGGAATCCATATTATTATGGCTACGCAAAGGCCTTCAGTTGACGTCATAACAGGTGTAATTAAAGCAAATTTCCCTACCAGAATAAGCTTTCAGGTAACTTCAAGAATTGATAGCCGCACCATTTTAGGAGAAATGGGAGCTGAACAATTATTAGGCATGGGCGACATGCTATATATGTCAGGAGGCAGCCGCGTTACGCGCGTACACGGCCCTTTTGTTGATGATAAAGAAGTTGAAGATGTTGTAAATCACCTTAAAAGTCAGGGCAAACCTGAATATATTGATGATGTAACCAAAGATGATGAAGCAGGCTTTGATATGCCATCATCTGGAAATAGCGGCGACGAGCTTTATGATCAGGCAGTTGCTATTGTATTGCGCGACAAAAAAATCTCAACCAGCTATGTGCAGCGCCAGTTAAAAATTGGCTATAACCGAGCAGCTAACCTTGTTGAGCGCATGGAGCAAGAAGGGCTGATAAGCCCAGCAAACCATGCTGGCAAACGTGAAATTCTAGTTGAAGCTTAAAAGAGATAATCTAAAAAACCTTACACACAAGTAAAAAAGGACAGAAGAAAACTCTCCTGCCCTTTTAAGGAATAAAAATTATTACCGATATTATAGATCGTTAAATAAAGCTGTAGAAATATAACGCTCTGCACATGATGCAATTATGACAACTATATTTTTGCCAGCCATTTCAGGACGCGCAGCAACTTCTAAAGCCGCAGCAATTGTAGCTCCAGATGATATGCCAACAGGAATACCATCTTTTATAGAAACCTCATGAGAAGTAGCAAAAGAAGTTTCGTTACCAATAGTAACAATCTCATCAATCAGATTTACATCTAAAACATCAGGCACAAAGCCAGCACCTATTCCCTGAATTTTGTGAGGGCCAGGCTGACCACCAGATAAAACCGGGCTATCTTCAGGCTCAACAGCGATAATTTTAACGTCAGGCTTGCGCTGCTTTAAAACTTGCGCAACACCAGAGATAGTTCCTCCTGTGCCAACACCAGCAATGAACGCATCAATCTGTCCATCAGTATCATTCCAGATCTCTTCAGCAGTTGTTGAACGGTGAATAGCAGGATTTGCAAGATTTTTAAATTGCTGCAATATGATAGCATTTTTATTTTCAGAAACTATTTCTTCAGCGCGAGCAATTGCAGCTTTCATACCGCCAGCAGCTGGAGTAAGCTCCAATTCAGCACCTAAAAATTTCAACATTTTACGACGCTCTATAGACATGCTTTCAGGCATAGTCAAAATTAATTTATAACCCTTTGAAGCACATATAAACGCAAGAGCAATACCAGTATTTCCAGATGTAGGCTCAACTATAACAGTATCAGGCCCTATTAGCCCTTCTTGCTCAGCAGCTTCAATCATACCAAAAGCAAGACGATCTTTTACACTCGCAAGAGGATTAAAAAACTCAAGCTTTGCATATATATTAGCAACCGCGCCATGATCTTTTGCAATCTTATTTAATTTAACCAGAGGAGTATCACCAATGGCGGCAGAAATATTTTCATATATACGCCCGCGACCTTTTGTTTTTAAAGATGGAGTATAGTTCTCCTCTTTTACCAAAGCTGCACTACTCATAAACATAACCTTTCTATTTTAAGTTTCCTGCGTCAAAATTCGTTTAAATAACCAAGGCGCATATTATAGTTGTATATTTTTATATTTCAAGGATATCAGCAATTTATCAAAATTATCAGCTATATTGCTATATAGCAAAATCACTCTTTTGCCTGGATACCTTCTCAGCAGCGGCGGACTTACGATATAAATCGTCAATTGTGGTCTTATTCAAATCATTCTCTATATCACCAAGAATCGAACACATAAAAGGAGCTATAACCTCAACCCTAAGTGGAGTTTTGAAAGATTTATCTTTAAACTCAAGGTCAAAAATTATTTTATATATTTCCGCCAAAAAAATCTTTCTCTTTTCCCTGGCTAATGTATAACCTCCCTTTGGTCCCTTTGTTCCTTTTAATATTCCCCCCCTTACCAACGCCTGCATTATAGGCTCAAGATGCCTGGAAGATAAATTTTGATAATCACAAACATCCCGGCTTCTTACAGGATTATATTTTGAATGCACCGCCACATACAAAACAGCTTCCAAAGCCTCTGCAAACTTACACGGCAACATCAGCTTGCCTCTTTAACTATTTTTGCAGCAACTCCAGTTGAGCCAAACCCACCATCACCTCTGATAGTTTCATCCAAATCACAGACAAGCGACAATGAAGCGCGCGTATATTGAGATATCACCATTTGTGCTATGCGCATTCCACGAGTTATAACAAAATCATCCTTGCTTTGATTAACTAAAATCACACCTATTTCACCTCTGTAATCAGCATCTATTGTTCCAGGAGAGTTAAGCACAGTTACTCCATTTTTATATGCCAAACCAGAACGCGGGCGAATCTGCGCCTCATAACCTTCAGGCAATGCAATCGCTATACCAGTCTTTATCAATCTGCGCTCAAAAGGAGCAAGTATAATCTCTTCGTCAATAGCCGCATATAAATCCATACCAGCACTTTGATTAGTAGCATAAACAGGAAGATCAAGACCCTCTGAATTTTCTAAAAATTTTACCGGAATATCAATAGAAGAAGAATTCGCCGCTGAAGAATTTGTCATTTCGCACACCCCTAAAAAACAATATTTAAAACATGATACACTTTTTTACAGTATTTATATAAAAATTGCAATCAGCTAACTACGCATTTGTTAGATTTTTGATATAGCCTATATTTCAAATGGTTAAGCCACAAAATACACAGAAAATCCTTGATATTACTCATATTTTTTATGTGAATTATTTTATTTTTTGCAATTTACAGGCCTTTTATTTTATTACACAAATGTAACGCAATATTATTCTTATTCATTTTTGGCAATTCTTCAGTTTTTTGACTATCTATAAAAAAGACTTTATTTTCATCACTTCCAAAAACATTATCATCTTGGGATATTAAATTTGCTATTATCAAATCGCACTGTTTATTTTTTAATTTACTCTTGGCATTTTCTATTAAGTTTTCTGTTTCAGCAGCAAAGCCCACAACTAGTTTAGGGCGGCTTTCATGCTGACTAATAGATGCCAGAATATCTGGATTTTTTACTAAATTTATTTGTAAATTATTTTCATTATCATTTTTTTTAATTTTATTTGTAGAAATATCTTTTAACCGCCAATCAGAAACAGCTGCTGCACATATGGCAATATCAACAGGCAAACAGTCCAAACAGGCATTTAACATTTCTTGTGCTGACTCAACATTAATAATTTTACAATTATCAGGAGTTTTAAGCGATACAGGCCCAGATATCAATGTTACATCTGCACCCTCTTCTGCTAAAGCTTTTGCAATTGCATGGCCTTGCTTTCCAGATGAAAAATTTGATATATAACGCACAGGGTCAATTTTTTCTCTGGTTGGCCCACTAGTTACTATGACCTTTAAACCTTTCAGATTCACGCCAATATTTCCTTAATTTTTGCATATACCGCCTCAGGTTCGCTCATACGCCCCTCACCTTTTTCACCGCAGGCAAGCTCACCTTTTTCAGGGCCAATAAAATTAACTCCATCACTTTTAAGCTGCTTTACGTTTCTTTGAACGGCTTTATTCTCCCACATTTTAACATTCATAGCAGGTGATATTAATATAGGCTTGTCAGATGCGAGCAGGCATGTGCTAGCTAAATCACTTGCTAACCCATGAGCCATTTTTGCTATAATATCAGCTGAAGCAGGCGCAACTACAACCAGATCAGCTTCGCGGGATAATCTTATATGCCCCATCTCACTTTCATCTTTTGGCGAAAACATGTCATGATATGTGGGATTACCACTGACCGAGGTTACAGCCAAAGGCGTAATAAATTCTGCACCAGCAGCAGTTAATATCACATTAACATTAGCGCCATCTTTTTTTAAAAGCCTAATTAAATCAAGACTTTTATAAGCTGCGATACTACCTGTTATAATTAGTAGGATATTCATTTTTATTTCCGATAATTTATTTATAATGTTTTTATTTTATAATGGTAAAGCAAATCAATGAATATAAAAAACATATTTTTCTATATAGTTACATTAATAATTATTATTACTCCTTTTTTTGTATATGCAAATAATCAGCAGATAACTATAGAAACTAAAAAGGGGCAAAAAATATTATTCGATGTTGAGATAGCCAATAATCCTGAGTCTCGTCAAAAAGGCCTGATGTGGCGAGAAAAAATGGAACCACAAAACGGGATGCTATTTATTTTTCCAGAAAATAAAATTGTAAATATGTGGATGAAAAACACATATTTACCCCTTGATATGCTATTTATAAATGAGCATGGAAAAATAATACATATACATCATAATGCCGAACCTTTATCGACAAAAAATATCTCATTTCCAAAGCCTGCGAGGGCTCTTTTAGAGATAAATGCCGGCCTTAGCAAAAAAATTAATATAGAAGTTGGTGATATCGTACTGGACTTTTCTTATAAAAATGCGCATTAATATTCATCATTATGAAAAATAAAATGAAAATATTTAAAAAGCGCCAGTTCCTTTACTGGCTGGTTATGTCTTCAATAATATTATTTTGCCTGTGGATAGGCGGGCTTATTTTATTTGTGAATGATATTCCAAGAAATGTTACAAATGAAGATACAAAAACCGATGCGATTGTAATTTTAACCGGCGGCCATAAGAGAATAAATACCGCTATAAGTCTTCTAGATCAGAAAAAGGCTGACAAATTATTTATAAGCGGCGCTGGAAACGGTATAGATTTAAATACTCTATTGATATTTTCAGGAAAATTGCCTGACTCTATATTAACATTAATACCAAAAATTGAACTTGGTTACGAGGCGGAAAATACAAAAGGAAATGCAACTGAAACCGCAGAATGGGTAAAAAACAATAATTTCAAAACTATTAGGCTTGTTACGGCAAATTATCATATGCCAAGAAGTATGATGGAGTTTAAAAATATTATGCCTGACATCAAAATAATAAGTCATCCGGTTTTTTCCGATCATGTAATACTTGATCAATGGTGGACCAGCGGAGGCACAAAGCAATTACTCATATCCGAATATAATAAATATATAGCATCTAAAATAAGATCTTTTATAGGAAGTTAGACATAAATGACATTCATACGCTCAATATTATTTAATATATTTTTTCCCATATGGACGGCTTTTATATGTATAAGCATGATTCCACTATTATTTACACCTCAAAGAATTGCCGCATTCTCCGGATATGCCTGGTCTTTTGGCGTTATATGGGGATTGCGTATTATATGTGGGGTAAAATATGAAATCAGAGGCGTTGAAAATCTACCCACAGATAAACCGTTTATATTAGCCAGCAAGCATCAATCAGTTTGGGATACGGCAATATTTCTATATTTACTTAATAAGCCGTCATATGTAATGAAACAAGAGCTTTTAAAAATTCCACTATATGGAAATTACTTAACTGCAATAGGTATGATTCCAGTTGATAGATCAGGCGGTAGCAAAGCTCTTAAAGACATGGTTAACAGCATTAAAGATCGCTTAAGCAAAGGCAGGTCTGTTGTAATTTTCCCCGAAGGCACACGTACTTTCCCCGGACAAAAAATAAGTTATCAGCCTGGAGTTGCCTTTGCCTATCTGGAAAAAGATATAGATGCAAAAATAATTCCCGTCTCTCTTAACTCTGGATTATTTTGGAATAAAAAAGATTTTCTTCATCCTTCAGGAAAAATTACAGTTCAATATCACCCAGCCATTGAGGAAGGCCTTAACAGAAAATCATTCATGAAAAAGCTTGAAGACACAGTAGAAGGCGGGCAAATAGATAGTATATAAATTTATATCACGTATCTATTGGCAAAGTTTTACCATCAGTCTCTATATAATCCTCTGAATTTTCTTCGCTGTTTTTAGAAGCATCTTTTGCTGATTTCTCAGCGTTTTTCCTCTTAACATATTCCAGCTTTTTTATGGCAACTTTTTCCATCTCATGGCGAGAAATATGCGACGGAGAGATTATAGAAACTTCCTCTAACGTTACAGGATCAACAGCAGAAACCTTAACGGAATTACCTATTGCATGAAATTCTATATAATATTGACCATCAGACATAACAATAATAATAATTATCCTAAATTTCCTGACTACCCCCTTGATGCACATCGTAAGGATGTGCCTAATTATAGGGGTATGTTTACTTTTATCAAGTTCATTGTAACTAATACCTTTGCAGCACCTGTTCGATTCATTGTTAGGCATCGCAACATACCCGCATTACAAAACTCATTCATTGACATATTGTATTTACAAATATAGAAAGTGGTATTTTTTAAGCTTAAATAGGTGTGGCTATGAGCACTACTTCTTCTAAAATATCAGATTTCTTCATGACAGAGAAAAAAGCATCTAGAATTTTAGATGACATCTCAAAATTAATTAATTCCGATAGACGTGATCAAGCACGCGATAAACTAAGAGAATTACCTGAAAAACATTATAATGTTAAAAGCTCTGCAGGTTATAGTTTTTTGCATCTTGCAGCAATTTTAGGAATGAATGATGAAATTGAATATTATTTACGCCTTTTTCCAAATAATATTGATGCCGCTGATAATTATGGCAATACAGCTCTTTATGAGGCCACATGTAATAGACATACATCGACTGTAGAACTTCTAATTAACAAAGGCGCTAATATTAATGCCACTAATCATAAGGACATCACAGCTCTTCATAAGGCCGCATATAATGGACATACAGAAACTATGAAAACTCTCATTGACAATGGGGCTAATATTAATGCCACTAATAATTATGGCAACACAGCTCTTCATGAGGCCGCAGTTAAAGGACATACAGAAACTATAAAAACTCTCATTGACAATGGAGCTGATGTTAATGCCACTAATAATAATGGCCAAACAGCTCTTCATGAGGCCTCAAAGCTTGGAAAAACAGCGACTACAGAACTTCTCATTGACAAAGGCGCTGATGTTAATGCCACTAATAATAATGGCCAAACAGCTCTTCATTTCGCCGCATGCAATGGACGTACAAAAACTATAAAAACTCTCATTGACAATGGAGCTAATATTAATGCCACTAGTCGTGGTGGCAACACAGCTCTTCATTATGCCGCATATAATGGACATACAGAAGCTATGAAAACTCTCATTAACAATAGAGCTGATGTTAATGCCGCTAATAATTATGGCAACACAGCTCTTCATGAGGCCGCAGATAATGGACATACAGAAGCTATGAAAACTCTCATTGACAATGGCGCTGATATAACCTTAAAAAATAGAGGCAATAAAACTGCAGCAGATATTGCAAAACATCCCCATGAGATGTTTTCATTAGCGTTATCCCTAAGGAATGAAGAGCTCTGCAAACAATTTATTGATAAGGAGATAGTTCCAGATGAAGATAAACTGCGAAAATTTCTTAGATCTCCTGAAAATTCTAATAGAGAACATAATGCTCAGTTTATGAAAGACCTTCACATGATCATTAGCAATAAGTCAAATATGGACCTTGTGTATTTAAATAAGCTTAATGAAGCTATAGATGTTTATGGTGAATTTCATGTCCATACTTTGGAATCTATATCCGCAAGAGTAGTTCAAAATATTCTTGATCATTCGAAAGAAAGAGGGGTTGCTGCAATTTTAGAGAGGAATAAAGTAAAAACTCCCCCAGAGCATAAAAATGAGAGCCACCACAGAAGAGGTTGATAAAAGCTCAAAAAGAGAAGAAGCAGAAAGAAGAGAAAGAATAATGAGAGGGAGAGTATGGGATTACTATTCCTCCGGACGTAGTCATAGATTCTAAAAAAAATTGCTATACCACGAAAGTAATTCTTCCATTTGCTAACCATCCAAACGCGATAATACCGCTGCCGGAGAAAGCGTAAATAAAAATATTATTGAATAAATATCACTATCGCGCGATTAATTTATTATTTTTGCAATAATGTTGATGGTAAATATTTATTACGCCCTCTTTTGAAAAACGTCAACCTTAACTATTATAATAAGGGGGCTTCCTTGCAAGATGGAGGCTGAACAATACGCCACGCATTTTTATCAGCAAAGAATTCACGCAAAAGCTTATTATTTAAGCAATGACCAGACTTATAGCCATATACATGACCCTTTATATAGCCGCCTGCAAGATATACATCGCCTATACAATCAAGAATTTTATGACGAACAAACTCGTTATTATAACGCAATTCATCTTCGTTTAATATTCCCTCTTTGCCAACAACTATAGCATTTTCCAAAGAACCGCCTCTTGCCAGACCAATAGAGCGCATATAGTCTACTTCATGCTCAAAACCAAAAGTTCTGGCTCTTGATATATCATTTTTAAATGAATATTGATTCACGTCAAAAGAAGCATCCTGCTTTGAAATAACCTTATCATTGAAGTTAATTTCTAAATCAACAGAGAAACCTTCAGAAGGAGCTATAGCCACAAATGGTGAATCAGGAGAATCATTTTCTGCAACTCTGATTTCGCTTAAAACTTCAATAATACGACGAGTCTTGCTTTGCTCTTTTTTACCTGCGCAATCAATAAGAAAAACAAATGGCTCAGAGCTTCCATCCATAATAGGAATTTCAGGGCCGTTAACATCTATTACACAATTATCAATTCCGCAACCCCACAAAGCTGCCATAAGATGCTCAATTGTAGAAATCGAAACACCATGTTCATTCTCTATTGTTGTTCCAAGTTTAGTCTTGGTAACATTCAGATAATTGGCAGATATAATTGACTTATCAGGATCAACATCAGTACGTCTAAAAGTAATTCCAGTATCTTCAGCCGAAGGGTGTAAAGTCATATCCACTCTCACGCCAGAGTGCAACCCAACCCCAAAACAACTTACTTTATTTCTTATAGTTTTTTGATAAGTAAACAACTAAATCTCCAAAAATTGGCAAATTATATTTCTTCCTGATTGTGAATATAACAAAGGCATTTGTTTAGTACAAATCACGTTTTATTGCAAAATATTACAAAAAATGTAGAACTATCCAGATATACCGGGCATGAGGCCATTAACCGCTTTTTGTCCATAAATTATGCCATAAACCATCAAAGTGACACTAACGGCAACGCCAACACTTCCAACAACCATTCCCATTATAATGGGCACACCATCTTTACTCAAAAGCCCTAAAGACATAAGAGTTATTCCCATGGCAGGAATCATATTAGAAAGCGGCACCGGATTGGCTATAGATACAGCAAAAACAAAACAGAAAACTCCGACGATTTTTTCTCCGGCATCAGATGCAGCAAATGACAAACGTGGACGCAACAACTTCTCAACTTTTCTTAAAAAAGGCGATGCTTTTTCAATCATGAAAGCAAGGCTGGAGCGTTTTATCTTTTTATTGCCCGCCCATGCAGGCAACCACGGAGAATCTTTTCCTGCCATCATCTGCCAGGAAAAAAATAATAATGGTATAGCAGGCAATAATGTAAAACCCGGAGGAATCGGCATTGGTATGGATAATGGCAAAGCAAAAACCAGCATGAGCAGACCAAACCCCCGCTCATGCAAAGCATCCTTTATTTCAAATAATGTCAGATAGTCAGAGACACTATTATGTACGACACCTTCTAACACATCTGATGCCGGCTTATTATTACCATTATCCATTTATTCAAACTTATAAAAATAGTAAATTAACTATAGATAACACTAGCACGCTTATAACAAAAAAGATATTTGAAATAAATATGTTAGATATAATTAAATAAATTATCGGCCAATTAGCTCATACAGCATGATCTTACAAGGCTTTTAAGAGAAACTCGACCTTGCCATGTACCATCACCACCTTCTGACACAGGTCTTTGTTTTGGAGTCAATCCTGCTCTTTCAAGCTTTTCAGCATCGCCTACCTCTCGCTCTTCTCGTGTTGGCGCAACTAATCTTTGCCTTAATAAATTCTCAGCATGAGTTCCCTGACCTTCTCCATCTGCTGCAGCTGGCGCAGACGAAGTAGCAGAAGAGGCAGCCCGAGAACCTTCCAATTGAGAAGCTGAATAAGAAAAAGTAGTAGCAGAGGCCGCAGGCGCAATATCAGATTCCGTAGCAGAGGAAGAAGCTGCAACTTCCGGAGTTTTAGAGGCTAATTCCGCTTTTTTCTCTATTAATTTTTGCTTTTCTGCCAGTAACTCAACGATCTTATCACCCACATTTTCTATTATTTTCCCATCTTTATCTTTGTTAGTTCCATCAGCTTCAAAAAACCCTTCCAGCTCTCCAACTTTACATTCATTTAAGACATCTTTTCCTTGAAATAAATCAATTGAATCACCAGTGTGAAGGACAATAATTGGACGAAAAGCATGGTCATTAGCTATACCCTTTTCTTTTTCAAATTTTCTAATTTCCTTAATAGCATTATCTCCATTGTAATTAACACCATCTTTAGTCCCACCCATATTATAATCCATAACGACAACATCAAATGGATTTCCTTCCTCAAAAGCTTTTTTATATGCTTCAACCGCCTGAACACCATCTTTAGCTTTAGTTATATTTTTAGAAACTTTACTCTCAACAAAAACTGATGCAATCATCATCTTACCAGGAGTATCATCTACAATTAAAACTCTTAATGGCTTCTTC
>JAOIVE010000013.1 GCA_028223895.1 Rickettsiales bacterium | reverse complement strand
TTTATTTGTATGTTCTAGCTTTATTGGCAAAATCACAAAACGATGAGAGGATATTTTATTTCCTATATCATTTGGAACATTTAACTTTCCAATTGATTGTTTTATAGATATTTCCCACAAGCTTGCAATACTAACATATATTGTTTTTTGTGGATTTTTCATCTGTATAAGAGTTTTTTCTAAAATTTTCTCCGGACTTGAGAAGCACCACAATAATACATGAGTATCAAGTAACAAATTCATATTATTATCCTCAAAATACTACTCATTATACAAATCGCTATTATAAAATGAGTCTACAACCTCCTTAGGAGTTTCATCAAAATCATCTGCAATAAAAACTTTTCCTCTCCATGGTGCATCAAATTCTCTAGGCTCATTTTCTTCATTATAAGGAATTATCTTAGCAACAGGCTTTCCTGCTTTGCCTATAATAACCTCATTTCCCTTACTAACATTTAACAAAATTTGTGAAAGGTTAGTTTTTGCATCATGTATATTATATATTTCCATAAAAACATCCTCCTTATAAACATAGCTTAGCTAAGTCTGACCAACATGTCAACATTGCGTTTCTTTTTCACATATCCGTGCGCCAGATTAAGAGCTTTTGATTCAACCAAATGCCATAAAACAAATGATGATATAAAAACTAAAGCGGCACTTACAAACAAAGCCTTAATAGCTGATTCTTCAAATAATCCATAACTCACTAACATCTGAATAATTGGAAAATGTGTTATATAAACTCCATATGAAAAATCGCCATATTTTGAAAAATTTCCTATATGAACAATAAAATATGCAAAATAAATCACCCATATAGCAATCACCAATGGTCGCAACCAAACTGATAGCATGCCTACATATTCTGCAGCGCAATATAGTATTATTGAAAGTCCTAATAATATATTTTTATATTTGGCAAACAATTCAAACCAGTAATAACACGCTGCACCTGCTATGAAATAAGTCATCTGAGCAGGTAATTGATGGGACAAAATTTTATAAAAGCCGCTCCCTGTTTTTTCAGCTAAATGCTGCATAGCAATATTATACAAGCATGATAAGATAAATATCCCCACAAACAGAAAAGATCTTTTTATATATTTTGCTAACCATATTATTATAGGAACGCTTGCGCAGAACATAACCTCAATCTTTAATGTCCATAAAGAGCCGTTAATCGCATTAATGTAATTCCCTTCAAAAACCCCAGGCAATGTTGGATGCAAGAAATTCAAGAACACAATATTTGCAAAGAAGTATTTAAAACTCTCATACCCAAAATACTGATCAGCAGATGTTATCATCGAGCCAATTAAAATTGCTAATATTATCACTATAAAATAAGCAGGATAAATTCTTGCAACCCTTTTGATTGCGTAATGCGAAATTGAATTGCTATTTTCATAGCTACAAAAAATCAGAAATCCGCTAATTACAAAAAATCCCTGAACTGCAACCGTAGCACTAATATACTCACCTATAAAACCTAACTCTTGCGCCTGGCTTAATATGCTTGCATGGGCAAGAAATACCATTAACGCTAATATTAGCCTCAATAAGTCAAAATTATTATTTTTTCTGGATTCAATTTTCATATAATTTCTTCTTGTTACAATCTGTTAACAGCGCCTAGCTTAAAGAAATACTATAAACTAGTAATAATATTCCTCCTAAAAGCAAAACCATGCCTAATATTTCAAAAATGTTTATTTTTTCTTTAAAGATTTTATGAGTTAAAAACAAAGAAAAAATTATCTCCATTTGTGCAACCATCGAAACATGGGCAGCATTTGTTAAACTAAATGCTGTAAACCAGCCCAAAGAACTAATTGAATTTGTAAATCCAAGTAAATATACGCTTGAACCGGAAGAAAATATTTTTGAAATTTGCTCTTTGTTTTTCACACAAAGAATTATAAAAATAATCAATGTTTGCATTATCAATATAACAAATAATGCATGTGCAGAACTTACAAAAAATTCACCTTCTAATGATAATATTGCCTGCCTTACGAAAACTCCCGTTATTCCAAAAAATACTCCAGAGCTTAAACCCATAATAGCAGAAGGAGTGAAGAACCTTCTGAATAAATTTAATGGCTCTATATGTTTTTCTGCAAGGGTTATAATAATAACTCCAAAAAAACTTATAAATATTGCAAATAACGACCCTAAACTTACCAATTCGCCAAAAAATATTGCAGCAAACAGCATCTTCATTATTGTGCTGGTATGAGTATATGCCACTCCAATTACAAAATTGCGCCTGCCAAATAATTTCAAAAATAAGAATCCACCCGCTATCTGTGCAAAAGATGCTATGGATATGTATAATATGAAGTCAGAATTTAAAGATGGAATTTTATAACCCAAACTCTTAAATATACATAACCACAAAAACACAAATGGAATTGACAGAGCAACTCGTGAAAGCAAAATTGCCTCATCATCAATTTTTTCCTTTAAATGCTTCATAAAACCATTACGTGAGGTTTGCACTAAAGCTGCAGCTAACGATATATAAACCCATATATATTCCATGCCTATATCTCCGATTTTGGTATTACAGCATGAACCTTATGGTCAATTTTTGCTTCACGTCTGGCTATATACACACTACTTACGACGATTATCATTGACCCCACCGCAGTATAAAAATCAATAATCTCACTAAATATTAGATAGGCAATGATGGTTGTAAATACCATTCCTGAAAAATCAAAAGGCATGATTACAGTAACATCTGCATTTTTAAATGCATTAAACACTGCTGCAACATTTACTACAAATATTGCCCCTAACAAAAATAATATAACAATTTGTTCATAATTTTCCGGCGTTTTCCAAAAATAAACAGCCCCCGGTAATGTAAATAAGCTCATCAATCCAGTTAAATAAAATAATTGCGATGATGTAGATTCAGTTTTGCCTAAAGTTTTTATTATAATATCTATGATCGCCCACATAAAAACTGACGAAATCACCATCAATGAAACATAAGTAAAACTATCCGTTCCCGGCCTTAAAATTACCAAAGCACCTACAAACCCTATAATCAAAGCCGATATTCTATACCAGCCCATTTTTTCATTTAAAAATAATACTGCAAATAAAGAACTTACCAATGGACCAGTAAGAGCAATAGCCCTTGCTTGCGTTAAAGGCATAACAGTAAACGCATAAAAATACATAGCCAAAGAAATTGCACCCAAAAAAGCTCGTAAAATATGTAAATGCACTTTTTTTGTCTTTAAGTTTTTATATCTATTGCCAGTTAAAATCACCGGAAACATCAATATGAATGCTACAAAATTATGGGTAAAAGCAATCTGAAGAACATGAAATTCCTCAGAGATATTTTTTATCATAGCTGACATTGCAGATATTAAAAAGCAATGCAACACCATCCACCCAATGCCAACTATCTGCCTGTTATTTATATTTTCCACTTTATTTATACCAAAAATAGTTTTAAGTCATATTATGCGCACAAAAAAACCCCGCCTAATAAACAGACGGGGTTTTAAAAAACAACCTTTTTTCGTCTGTTTACGCCGCCTCATTTTTCACGAGTTTGTTTTTACCAATCCATGGCATCAGCTTACGGAGTTTTGCGCCAACTGCTTCAATCGGATGCTTAGCTTCAGCTTCACGAGTAGCTTCTAACTTATGAGCACCTTGGGCTGCACGATCAGCAATAAACTCTTTTGTGAATTTACCAGATTGAATATCTTCTAAAATGCGTTTCATTTCAGCTTTAGTATCTTTAGTTATAACGCGTGGACCGCTAACATAATCACCATATTCAGCTGTATTTGAAATAGAGTAACGCATATTTGCTAAACCACCCTCATAGATTAGATCTACGATAAGTTTAGTTTCATGCAAGCACTCAAAATATGCCATTTCAGGCGGATATCCTGCTTCTGTCAATGTTTCAAAACCAGCTTTTATCAATTCACTAATACCACCACAAAGAACAGCCTGCTCACCAAATAAATCAGTCTCACATTCATCTTTAAATGTAGTCTCAATAATTCCTGAGCGACCACCACCAACACCAGAAGCCCATGCAAGAGCTATATCTTTAGCGTTTCCTGTCGCGTCTTGAGCAACAGCTATCAAACATGGAACACCACCACCTTTTAGATATTCGCCACGAACAGTATGGCCTGGGCCTTTTGGTGCAGTCATAAATACATCCAAATCGCTACGCGGAGTGATCAAATCAAAGTGAATATTCAAACCATGAGCAAATGCCAATGCTGCGCCATTTTTGATATTATCTTTTACAGACTCGTAAAGATCAGCCTGATTTTCATCAGGAACCAAAAACATAACTATATCAGCATCAACAACCGCCTCAGCTGGCTCTTTAACTTCAAAACCATCATCTTTAGCTTTAGCAACACTGGAAGAAGAGCTGCGCAATCCTATAGTTATATTAGCAACACCGCTATCTTTAAGATTTTGCGCATGCGCATGACCTTGGCTACCATAACCAAGTATTGTTATTTTTTTATCTTTTATAAGATCCAAATTAGTATCTTTATCGTAATATACGTTCAAGCCCACTTTGTTGCTCCCACTATTATTAAAATTTAAAATATCGCCCATATCTACACTCGTTCTTTCAAACAAAAGGAGCTAGATTATACTTACTTTTTACACAAGTGCAAGAAAAAGACTAAAAGCCTTCACTTCCACGTGCAATCGCCGTAATTCCGGTACGCGAAAGTTCGATTATCCCATATGGCTTCATCAGATCGATAAACTCGTTCAACTTAGCTGGCATTTCGCATAATTGAAAAACAAATGATTTATCGGTAGAGTCAACCTCTTTTGCATCAAACTGATCCGCAAGATGCATAATTTCCACACGCTTTGAACCTTTTGCAGCTACCTTTATCAGCACAGTCCCTCTTTCAACAAAGGCTCCTTCAACTGTTAGATCACGCACCTTATGTACAGGAATTAACCTTTCAAGAAGAGTTACAATATGCTCTATAACGTGTGGCGGTGCAGAAGTTGTAATCGTTATTCTCGAAAGACGCTTAACACGATCAATTTCAGATACTGTAAGACTATTAATATTATATCCACGACCTGAAAAGAGACCGACAACGCGCCCCAAAGCACCAGCCTCATTATCAATTGTTAATGATAAAATGTGTTTTTCTTCTTCTAATTGATTGATATCTGTCATTTTTCACTCAAATATTTTTTTATTTCTGTTTTCAAAATAGGAAGATCCTTTTCTATAGCTGACTAAACCCGCATCATTGCTATATTATCATCAACATCAATCTTATCTTCTGGCCCCAGCTCCATCTCATAATGAGCAGCTCCTGCAGGAATCATAGGATAAACATTTTCTACCTTGTCAACAACCATATCTAAAATAACAGGCCCATCAGACTCAAGCATTTCTTCAATTGCGCTATCAACATCAGAAACATTCTGACAACGTATTCCCTTAAAGCCAAAAGCATCTGCCAGTTTTACAAAATCAGGCAATGCATCCATATAGCTTTCTGAATATCTATTATCAAAGAACAATTCCTGCCACTGACGAACCATTCCCATATAACCATTATTGAGCAATAATACTTTAACCGGCAGACGATATTGTACCGCAGTTGCAAATTCCTGAATATTCATCATTATCGATGCATCTCCAGATACGCAAACCACTGTTGCATCAGGATGCCCAACCTGCACGCCAATAGCTGCTGGCAGACCATAACCCATAGTTCCTAATCCACCAGATGTCATCCAGCGATTTGGCTGATCAAATTTTAAATATTGGGCAGCCCACATTTGATGCTGACCTACATCTGTAGTTACATAAGAGTCTTTTTTAGCAAGCATTTCATCAAGGCGATCAAGAGCATATTGCGGCTTAATACCTTTTTTACCCTGCTTATAGCTAAAGCTTTTTTTCTTGCGCCATTTTTCTATTTGCGACCACCATTTTTCCAGAGCTTTTGCATCTATTTGCAGCTTAAGCTTTTTCCACTCAGCGATCATTTGTTCTAAAACACAAGTAACATCACCAACAATCGGCACATCAACCAGAACATTCTTATTTATAGATGACGGATCTATATCAATGTGAATTTTCTTTGAATCAACCGAGAAAGCATCCATACGGCCAGTGATTCTATCATCAAAACGCGCGCCAATATTTATCATAACATCGCATTTTGCCATGCTCATATTAGCCTCAACCGAACCGTGCATACCAAGCATACCAACAAATTGCTTATCGCGAGCAGGATATGCACCCAAACCCATCAAAGTATTAGTTATAGGAAATCCTGTCATTTTTACAAATTCAGTCAATAATTTAGCCGCCTTTGGCCCGGAATTTATAACTCCACCACCTGCGTAAAATATAGGTCTTTTTGCACTGGCAATCATCTTTACAGCTTTTTTAACAGCCGCATCATCACCTTTGCTTGCAAAAGAATAAGATTCACGCGTAACATTCTTAAGATTTAAATATTTTGCAGTCTTGTTCTGAACATCTTTAGGAAAATCTATTACAACTGGCCCCGGACGACCGGTTGTGGCAACATGTATGGCCTCTTTTACAATACGTTCAACATTATTAACATCTTTAACCAGATAATTATGTTTTGTACATGGACGAGTAATACCAACAGTATCAGCCTCTTGAAAGGCATCACTGCCAATTGCCGGAGTTGCAACCTGACCGGTTAAACATAAAACAGGAACACTATCTAATTGAGCATCAGCAAGACCAGTTACAGCGTTAGTTGCTCCCGGCCCGGAAGTTACAAGAACCACACCTATTTTTCCAGTAGATCGCGCATAACCTTCAGCCGCATGCACCGCACCCTGCTCATGACGCACAAGAATATGACGGATCTTATTTTGCTGAAATATAGAGTCATAAAGGGGCAGGACCGCTCCTCCGGGGTAGCCAAAAATTGTATCAACACCCATATCTGTCAACGATTTCAAAATAATCGCTGCGCCACTAAGTTCCATTTTAACACTCCGTTTTTGTATCTTTATGCCCCATCTCCCTTATATGCAAAGGGAGAATTTTTTGACACAAACTAGTATCTCATTGTTTTTACGTCAATAAAAACCGATCAATTTTGTCAAATAATTGGGTTTTATAGTCATTTCCTGGCATTGGATTAATTGTTATAGCCTCATCCATCTGATTATTAAACCATGTAAATTGACGTTTAACATATTTTCGAGTGTTAGTTTGCGATTGCTTAATTGCCTCTTCAAGACTTACTTGTCCATTAATATATGCTTTCATTTCGCGCACACCATGCGACCTAACCGACGGCAATTCATTATCAAAATCTTCATCTCCTAAAGCAGCTATTTCTTCTATAACACCCTGCTTTATCATTTGATCAAATCGCTCATTACATCTTTGATATACCCAATCGCGATTGGGTGTTACAAAAAATAATAAAAATTCCGCCTCCGGATATGGCATTTTATTTTCAAGACTATGCCAATATGATAAAGATTTGCCTGTCTGCAAAATCACCTCATATGCGCGCGAAACTCTTTGGCTATCTCCGGGATTCAACTTTGCTGCCGTTTGCGGATCAAGTTCTTTTAATTTTTCATAAACCGCCTGACTTCCCTGAGATAAACTCATTTCTCTTACCTTTCTGCGAATATCAGGATCAATATCAGGAATTGGCGACAAGCCATGCATTAGTGATTTTATGTACATTCCAGTTCCACCAACTATCAGCGGAACCTTACCTCTTTTTTGCACATCTTTAATTATAGGCAATGCCATATCCAGCCAATCTGTTACAGAGCACGAGTCCTTCATCGATAATACACCAAATAAATGATGTGGAATATCACCTCTTTCCTGCTTAGTTGGCTGAGCTGTTATTATTGGCATCTCTTTATAGAATTGCTTTGAGTCGCAATTTATTATTTCAAAATTGCCGTAATGTTTTGCAACTTCTATTGAAATAGCAGTTTTACCGCTGGCAGTTGGGCCAGATATTATAATGATTGGCTTTTTAGGCATAATTAATGTATTTTTGTGCAGCAGTTTAAATTGACTTAAGGCTGCATTATAGCCATAACCTAGTGATTAAGACAACAATTTACAAAATATAAAGTTATAATATGCAAAATGTTACTACCTTAATCTATTCTCCTGATTCTCCTAAATTATATGAAAATATAATAAATAAGGCTTTTAAACATTTGGAAAAAAAAGGCGCTGTTATAAGTGGCTTTAAATGGCTATCTAAAAATGAAGCCTGCGATATAACATATTCAGATCTTGATCCTGAAAATGCCAGCATCATCTTAAAAGAAAAATTTGAAGGATTACCAATTGATATCATCAGCCAGAAAACAGATAATAGAAGGAAAAAATTATTAATTTCTGATATGGATTCAACAATAATCCAGCAGGAATGTATTGATGAGCTGGCAGATAATCTGGGATTAAAGGATAAAGTTGCACAAATAACAGAGCGCGCAATGAATGGTGAGCTTGATTTCTCTGAAAGTCTCAGAGAAAGAGTAGCCTTACTAAAAGATTTAGACGAAGCGCAACTAAAAGAAACATATGATAAAAAAATCCAACTAATGCCGGGTGCAAAAACTCTTTTAAAAACAATGAGGGAGAATGATGCATATTGCCTATTGGTTTCCGGCGGATTTACATATTTCACCTCAAAAATAAAGGATCTTATTGGTTTTAATGAAGATCATGCAAATATTCTGCAAATTATTGACGGCAAACTTACCGGCAAAGTCATAGAACCAATATTAGATAAGGACTCTAAATTAAAAACACTTAATTTGAATATTGATAAATTAAAAATATCAGTTAACGATACTATTGCTGTTGGCGATGGAGCAAATGATCTGCCTATGCTTTTGGGAGCCGGAATCGGAATTGCCTATCATGCAAAAGAATCAGTAAAAGCAAAAGCTAATTTTTCAATTGACCATGGCGATTTAACAGCGCTATTATTCGCCCAGGGGTTTAGCAAAAAGGAATTTAAAGAAGATGAACAAGGTTGATGATTCAAATGAATTGCCTGAAAATCTTGATGAGCTATTTAAGCTTTACAAAGAAATATCCTCAAAAGCCATAGAAACCTCTAAGGAAATATTCCCTTCTATGATGCCAATGCAAAAAATCTGGCAGAATATGGGAGAAATTGCCAATAAAGCCATGGCAGACCCTGATAAATTATATCAGCAGCAGCTTGACTTATATACAGATTATACAAAAGTCTGGGGCAATGCTCTTGGGCGTTATATGGGTGAGGAAAACAAGCCTTTATATACTCCAGATCCTAAAGATAAACGCTTTAGCGATGAAGATTGGAATCAAAGCATATTTTTTGACTTTATAAAACAATCATATTTACTAACAGTTGACAGAATTAACGCCATTGCCGAAGAACTTGCAGGATCTGATCCAAAAACTAAGGAAAAATATCAGTTTTATGCAAAGCAGTGGATCAATGCCCTTAGCCCGACAAATTTTGTTTTTACAAATCCCGAAGTATTGAAAAAAACAATTGAAACAAAAGGCGAAAATCTTACGCATGGTTTTAGAAATTTCTTGAATGATCTGGATAGAAACAACTCATCTTTGAAAATAAAAAGCTATAATGATAAGGCGTTTAAACTTGGAGAAAATATTGCATCTACAAAAGGTAGTGTGATATTGCGCAATGAGTTGATGGAATTAATACAATATTCTCCTTCAACTGATAAATGCTATAAAACTCCTTTATTATTAATTCCGGCATGGATAAATAAATATTATATACTTGATCTTTCACAGAATAATTCTCTTGTAAAATGGCTGGTCGATAAGGGATATACTGTATTTATAATCTCATGGGTTAACCCTGATAAATCTTTAGCAAAAACAAGATTTGAAGATTATATGACAAAAGGGCCACTGGCAGCTTTAGATGCAATTGAAAAAGCTACCGGAGAAAAAGAAATAACCGCTATGGGATATTGCCTTGGCGGAACTCTCTTATCTGCAACTTTAGCCTATATGGCTGCTAAAAATGATAAACGGATTAAGGCAGCTTCATTGCTTACCACAATGGTAGATTTTTCATATGTTGGAGAAATGTCATTATTTATCTCCGAAGACCAGATTGATGAAACTGACCGCCATATGAAAGAGGTCGGTTATCTTGATGGATCAGAGATGAGTGGCATTTTCAGTCTTTTACGCTCAAATGATTTAATATGGTCTTTTGCAGTTAATAATTATCTTATGGGCAAAGAACCAATGCCGTTTGATATATTATACTGGAATGCCGATTCTACCCGCCTTCCAGCAGAAACCCATAGTTTTTATTTGAGAAAAATGTATTTACGCAATGTTTTTGCAAAATCTAATGGCATAAAGCTAAATAATACTCCAATAGACGTAAAAAAAATAAAAACGCCGGCATATATACTTTCAACAAAGGAAGATCATATAGCTCCATGGCAAACAACTTATAAAACTAATCATCTATTTAGCGGCGATACAAATTTTGTTTTAAGTGATTCCGGGCATGTTGCAGGCGTAGTTAACCCTCCTGCTAAAAAGAGATATTGCTATTGGACAAATAATATAAAACCAAAATCAGCCAATGAATGGCTTAAGAAAGCCCAGAAACATGAAGGCTCATGGTGGGATGACTGGCATAAATGGAATCAAAAACATTCCGGCCAAAAGGTTAAATCAAGAATAGCTGGCGGTGGTAAATTAAAAGAAATTTGCCCAGCTCCTGGAGAATATGTACTTGTAAGATCAGATTAAGCAAATAATACAGGCTTATCGCCCTCTTTCCAGGGCTTGTTTTTAATCATTATTTTTTCAAACAAATTGCTTTTTACCAAATTTGTCAGCCATTTTCTTGTGTTTTTATATTCGCAAGATTCAAACCATAAATTATCCACTCCTGCAAATTGGCGAATAAACGGCATTATTGCAATATCTGCAGCGGTTAATTTATTGCCAAGCAGATAGCTATTTTCTGATAATTTTTTCTCTATTTTTTTTAGGAAAATTTCTTCACATTGTTTGCGATAATATTCCTGACTATTTTCCTTATAGCGTTCAAAATACTTATATTTTCTTAAAAAAGGAACAAAATCCATATCATTAACTTTGACTATATTTTCATATTCACCGCCAAAATCACCCCAGCCATCAGGATCATTCTGCGATATCGCATATTTAATTATATCAAGGCTTTCATCTATTAATCTGCCATCTGGCATACATAATACCGGCACTGTTGCCTTAGGTGATATCTCCATCAATTGCTCAGGTTTGTTTTTTAAATCAACCTCGCGTAAAATGCATTTTAAGCCACTATATATAATTGCCATCCTTGCACGCATAGCATATGGGCATCTTCTAAAACTATATAATATTGGTAAATTATTCATCTTTGATCTTTTTTAATTGCTTTGTATCGCACTTTCTTAAAGCATCAATATTTTCTCTGATTTTATCTTCATGCCAGTCCCACCATTTAATATCCAGCATAAAGTCAATATCTTGGTTGTTTAAGCGTTTTCTTATTAGCTTTGCCGGATTACCTCCAACAATTGTATATGGCTCAACATCTTTTGTAACCACTGCACGCGCCGCAATAACTGCCCCATCACCTATTTTAACTCCCGGCATTATTAATGCCTCAAATCCAATCCATACATCATTGCCAATTACAGTATCGCCTTTACCTAAATACCCCGCTGGCATTTTTCTTTTAGTATTTTTTGTATCTTCTATAATTTCTAAAGGATATGTCGCCAGCCAGTCATGACGATGCCCCTGATTTCCTCCGAGCATGAATTTTACACCGCTGGCAATAGAACAATATTTCCCTATAATCAGGCGGTCTACATCTTTTTTCTTATCGGCATCATCAAGATATAAAACACAATCTAAAAAATTAGACCCATGATAATATCCCGCATAATATGATCTTTCACCCACTATAATCTTGGGGTGATCTACATTTGATTTAATAGCATATGAATCTCGATAGGTTTTAGGCATATACATACCATCTCATAATAAAGCCCCTCCACATGAACTTCCTGCACCTGCTGTACATCCAAAACAGTGGCTGGCAACAGCAATATCTGAATCAATATCACTTAAACTATTTATATCCCATAGGTTTTTTGATTTCCAGTTAAGTGGAATTTCAAGCATCTGATTAAAATCGCAATCATAAATCTGCCCATCCCAGCCTATTGAAACAAGCTCTTTACACATTACAGATTTTGCAGCTTGCGGATTAAAATTATCGATTAAAAGCTGCATATAATCTGCCATTTTACCATCACGCTCCAACATATGGGCATAACGCTTTATTGGCATATTAGTTATAGTAAATAAATGATTAAATACGATTCCAAACTCATCCTTTAAATGTTGATGATAATCATCTTCAAGCTTGGCTTGAGCGGGAGGCAAATGCTCCCCAACCGGATTATATACAAGGTTTAATATACGACTGGAATCTTCTTTGCCATATCCTAAATCATTGAGCATCCTTAGAGCCTTAATGCTTTTGCCAAACACTCCCTTACCACGCTGCTGATCGACATTATCTTCTTTATAACAAGGAAGAGATGCAACTATCTGAACCTGATTTTCAGCCAGGAAGCTGGCCGTATCTTCCTGATCTTTTTCAAATAATATGGTAAGATTACAGCGATCTATAACATCTTTTCCCATTTTGCGGATTTCTTTGACAAAATAACGAAAGTGAGGGTTTAATTCAGGCGCGCCTCCTGTAATATCAACAATATTAATCTGCGGTTCTTTTTTGAGCAGCTCAATTATTCTGTCTACCGTCTCAAGCTCCATATTTTCTGTACGATTAGGGCCAGATTCAACATGGCAATGATGACATGCCTGATTGCATCTTTTGCCAATATTCACCTGCAAAATATTTATTTTGCAGCGCTTAAGCTCTATATTATTTTCCTTTAAAGCCGCCTTGAATGTTTTCATTATCTCCTCCAGGCATGAAATTTTTCCAGAAAATTAACCGCAAATCCTGGTATATTATTACTTTTCCATTTCCCTGCTACATATTTATTAGCTTCTGCAAATGTTGGATAAATATGAATTGTACCCAGAATTTTATTAAGCCCAATATTATTTTTCATTGCCAGTATATATTCAGAAATTAAATCACCTGCATGGGCACAAGCTATTGTTACTCCAAGAATTTTATCTTTTTTAGGTTTGGTTAAAACCTTAATAAACCCATATCCTTTAGAATCTATAATAGCGCGATCTAAATCATCAATACCATAAATTGTAACTTCATATGGTATATTTTTTTCTTTTGCCTCTTTTTCATTTAGGCCAACACGGGCAACTTCCGGATCAGTAAAAGTAGCCCATGGCACTATTGAATAATCGACCTTAAATTGCTTAAAAGGCCTGAATAAAGAGTTTACCGATGCATACCAGGCCTGATGCGCTGCCATATGCGTAAATTGATATGGCCCTGTCACGTCTCCACAAACATAAATGCCATCTATATTCGTCTGTAAAAACGGGTTTGCATCTATAGTGGCATTTTTTCTGATTTCTACTGCTAAATCTTCCAAACCAAAGCCTTCAATATTAGCTTTTCTTCCTAATGCCAATAGCACTTTATCAAATTTTATTTCAACATCACTTGCCTTATGCTCACATATAAGCTTATTTTTCTTAAATTCCTTAGCTTTATGATTTGCTAGTATTTTTATTCCTTCTGCGTTAAATTTTTCTGTTACAAGATTTATAACTTCCTCATCCTCGCGCATAAGAATTTGCTCGGCCATTTCAACTAGCGTAACTTCTGACCCCAAACGTGAAAAAGCCTGAGCCATTTCCACCCCTATTGGGCCACCTCCAAGAACTAATAATTTTTTGGGAAGTTCTTTTAAATTCCACAAATTATCACTGGTTAAATAATCAATTTTTTCTAAACCTAAAATTGGTGGAATCATTGGCCTGGCACCAGTTGCAATAATTATAGAGCGGCTGGTCAATATCTTGCCATTTACTTTAACTTTATTTGCGGAAATAATTTTTGCATCACCTTTTATACAATCAACACCTAGCTTTGTATAACGCTCTTGTGAATCATGCGGCTCAATTGCTTTGATAGTGCCATGCACGTGTTTCATCACATCTTCAAAGTCAAAATCTACATCCATTTTTTTAAAGCCATAATCTTTAGCATTTTTTGCATATGAAATTATTTTGGCTGAATTTATAAGCGCCTTACTCGGTACACACCCTGTATTTAAGCAGTCTCCACCCATTTTATCTTTTTCAATCAAAGCAACCTTAGCCTTTGCAGCCGACGCAATATAGCTTGATACTAAACCGGCAGCACCACCACCAATTACTATTAGATTATAATCATATCTGCTCATTTATTTTTCTCCTTGCGCATAAACTCAATAAGCTTTTTAGTAAAAAGTGGAAATACACCAAGCAAAGCAAATGCAAATAATAACGAAGGTGAAGCAATATCTGATAATGATTCAATCTGTGCAAGTTGTGTTCCTGCATATACATATATTATAGTTCCCGGCAGCATTCCAATTTGACTTACAAGGTAAAATGCCAAGACTTTAATTGGCATTAAAGCCATAATTATATTAACCATAAAAAATGGAAATATTGGAACTAACCGCAAGGCAAAAAGATAAAATTTACCTTCGCTTTTAAAACCTTGATTAACCTTGCCAAGCTGCTTTTTATAATTTTTTTGTATATAATCTCTTGCTATAAAACGCGCCATTAAAAATGCCAATGTTGCTCCAATTGAACTGGCAAATGAAACCATTACAATACCCAAAGGCAACCCAAATAACGCCCCACCAATTAATGTAAGTATTGTTGCAAGTGGCAAAGAAAGGGCAGTAACCATAATGTAAGCCATTGCAAATATGGCCAATATTAAAAAGCTATTTTGTTGATAATATTGAGAAAAAATATCATGCTGCTGTTTAATATATTCTAATGTTGCATATTGCTGCAAATCTAGTGCAAAAAATGCTATCAACGCAAAAGATAATAAAATAAGAAGTATTATTCTAAATAGTTTTTTATTCATAAGATCTCTTTTAACATTTTATAATATAGTGTTTTATTCGCTATAAAGCCGTATAAAGTTACAAGTTCAATAGCATTTCAATTCACAGCGATCTTATTTAATAAATTACATTATGTTGTGTAGTGCAAATTATTTAGGTTTAAAGTTTTCCAGGTAAATGTAATATGCTAACCTCATTAGCTATGAATAACATCTCTGAACTTTTATATTTATTTATTATATCTTTTCTGGCCGCCACAATATTGCCTGCACAGTCAGAATTTGCTGTTGCTGGTCTGAAAATTGCCGGCAATAACAATAGCCTTGCCTTAATAATTATTGCAACCACAGGAAATGTTCTGGGAGCACTGGCCAACTGGTTCTTAGGGCGATACTTAATACATTTTAAAGATCGCAAATGGTTCCCTGTAAAAGAAAAGATGATAAATAAGGCAACAAATTTTTATCAGAAATGGGGTATTTGGAGCCTGCTATTAGCATGGGCGCCATTTATAGGTGATCCACTAACATTAGTTGCAGGAATTTTAAGAGCTAATATATGGATATTCTTATTATTAGTAACAATAGGTAAAGCAACGCGCTATGCGATTATAGTTCTGGCAGTTTAAAAAAGCCCTCCATAATTTTTTTACAGAAGGGCTTTTTTTATACCATAAAGTACAACTAGCTTTTATACTCTACCACTGTAGCTATGCTGCTTGCATCTATCTCGTTTTTATCAAAAAAGTTTACATCAAACTCACCAGAAACATAGACTTTGTCGCCCACATCCACTTGTACAAAACCAGAATCGTCAAGTGGATTATATGACATGGTTTTAGTATCAACTACTATATCACCAGCACTTGTCTGAAGAATCAGTTCGCGATCATGAATTTTCTTTACTACACCTGATACATTCATCCATGTACCATCTGGAATTTCAGCTGGATAAGAGTAATAACTATAGTAATACCCATCCTCCTCATCTTCAGAGCTAGCGTAGAAATAAGTGGTACGATCATGGGAATAAACAGTACTGGCTTCAATTTTTTTAGATTCATATAAGTCATGATCTATCTCACCGCTTACTGTAACTGTTTCACCCTTCTTCAAAAGCTGAGCCTCATCATACCCATCCCAATCATCCATCTCCACGGTTATCATGCCATCATCAAAATCAAGAGTAAATTGATCGGAACTTATGTCTTTAATTTTACCAGTGACATTTATCCAGTCATTATTGGTATATTTTAGTTTAAAAGGATTTGCAGCTTCGGCATTGGCAGATGTAAATAGCATTGCGCCTACTATAGCTGTTGTAGTTAAAAATCTACTTTTCATTTTAATTCTCCTTAAATTTAAACTTTATAATTAATTAAGTTGAATACAATGAAACAGGTTTTTGCATGAAAATTCTATTTATAGGAAACCCTGTTAACATAAAAATTCTGTTAACAGCTTTTTATAAATGATTTAAAAATATTACGGGCCGAATTGGTATGTAACATAAGTTCGGGATGCCACTGCACAGCAACTAAAAATGGATGTTTCAATTTACTATTTTTTTCAATTGCCTGCACAAGCCCATTCTTTTCTTTAGCAACAACTTTAAGGTTATCTCCCAGCTTATTAACGGCCTGGTGATGTATACTATTTACCCGATATTGGCTATACCCGCCAAGAATAGAGAATAATTTGCTATTTTTATAAATACTAACATTGCGCCTGCCTATTAATTTGCTGAGTTTACTATTGCTTGGCAGAAAATCATCAAAAACTTCTGACACTTCCTGATATAGCGATCCACCCATAGTAACATTTATAATCTGCATGCCACGGCAAATACCAAATAGAGGTTTCTTATTTTTTAATGCAAAATTTATAATTTTTTGTTCTAATTTATCGCGCTTAATATCATATTGTATTAACTCCAAAGCGGCATTCTCACCATATAGTCCCGGGCTTATATCCTGCCCGCCTGAAATAACAAAGCCATCAAAAATATCTAGTGATTTAGCCTTTTTGATAGGAGTAATACGCACAGCCTTACCGCCTGCAATCCACACTGCAAACTTAATAAAGTACCAAAATAACCTATCCTTATTATCAGGACCAGTAACGCCAATTATTGGTTTTTTATTAGATTTTTTCATAACCAAAATTTTCCGATATATGTTTTACCCAACCACTATTAACAATATTTAGAGGATCACCTAAAAATTTTAGGTATTCTAAAGACATCGCTTCAAGCTTTTCTTTGTCAGCAGATAATTCTTCTACCATTACCCAATAATTCCAATCGCGCGCAATGCTCCAATTTTTGTTATCCATTTCACAATTAGGCAAACGATAATGAAATGTTGGCCTCGCCTTTATTAGCTCTCTATCTTCAGCTTTAAGTAATTTCATGCTTTCTGGTTTTAGATGCGCAAATAAAGGCATCATATCAAGGGCACGATTACGTGTTGGATTATGCTCAATATAATCTGATATGAACTGATCCCACGATGGGTTATAGTCTTTGTCTAAAATAAGATTAATATAGGGCTTTTTAAAGGGGTCTATATAGGTTAATACCCTGCGTGAAATATCTATATTCATAACTTCCAGAAGCCAGGGATATAAAATTAAGAATGCACGCAAAATATCTCTTATATCACTAACTTCCTCAGACGGAATTTCAGTATTTATATGCATACCAAAAGCATTAACAAATGAAGCTCCTGTACCTTCTGCACCCTTATTCATCAAAGATTCACGTAAATCTTCTAATTTAGAAAAATCATCGAATTTCATCGGAGGAGTAACAATTTCGCAAGGCACAAATTTTCCAGAAGCATCGCCAATCAATTTACTTACAAAGGATTTTATTTTATTAATATCAATTATATCTTCATCAGATATGGGCTCTTTTTTCTCTAACTTTGATACCATATTTTTTATCATATGGGCGTCTAGCTCAACCTTAAAATCTCCCATATTTTGGCAGAGGATTTTAACATCTAAAGAATTCTTCTTTTCTATTTTACCATCAAATAATTCAGCCAATATCTTAGAACACGCATCAATTTCAATAGAGGCAAGCTCAAACTCAAACCCTGTTTTACGATTTTTCCCTAGTTTTAATGGCTTAAAATCCACAACTCCTCCTTTATTTAGGAAACTATAATAGTTTTTATATTCACAAACTCATAAATACCAAATTCAGCAAGCTCTCTGCCGTAGCCACTATCTTTAACTCCTCCAAATGGTAGGCGTGGGTCAGATTTAACAAAATCATTTATAGCCATGTTACCAACATCCATTCGACTTGCCAGCTTTTCTGCATAATCTATGTCAGCACTAAATATTGCGCCGCCCAACCCAAAGGCAGAATCATTTGCTATCTTTATCGCCTCATCTGCATCTTTAACTTTGATTATGGAAGCTACAGGGCCGAATATCTCATCATCATAAGCAGGCATATCTTGCCAAACATTAGTTAGAATTGTTGCAGGATAATATGCACCTGCCATGTTAGGTATTTCTCCTCCTAACAAACATTTTGCACCTTTTTTAACTGAATCAACAACCTGCTGATGCACAATATCTCTATGACGCTTAGAAGCCATTGGGCCAAGTTTAGTGTTTTTATCTAAAGGATCTCCCATTTTGTAGGACTTCATATACTCAACTGTTTTTTCTACAAAACTCTCATAAACATCTTCAACTACTATAAAACGCTTTGCTGCGATACAGCTTTGTCCTGCATTTATCATTCTACTTTTTACGCATAACTTGGAAGCTTTATCTATATCTGCATCTTTTAAAATAATATATGGATCACTACCGCCAAGTTCCAATAAAGACTTTTTAGCATATTTTCCAGCTATTGCTGCTACTGATTTTCCAGCACCAACGCTGCCGGTCAAAGTCACCGCCTTAATATACTTGTTTGATATAATATCTGGCACTTGTTTTTGATCTATTAATAAAGATTGAAAAACATTTGCCGGAAAACCTGCCTCCTTAAAAACCTCATCAATAGCCAAAGCACAACCTTGCACATTACTTGAGTGCTTTAATAGCCCAACATTACCTGCCATTAAAGTGGGCGCAGCAAATCTGAAAACCTGCCAAAAAGGAAAGTTCCATGGCATAACAGCAAAAATAATTCCTAAAGGATCAAAACGGACATAACTCTTGGAGTTATCAGTTTCAACTATTTTGTTTTTTAAAAATTCTTCAGCATTATCAGCATAATATTCACATACCCAGGCACATTTTTCTATTTCAGCTAATGACTCTGTTATAGTTTTTCCCATCTCGTTAGTAATTAATCTTGCATATTTTTCTGAATTTTCCTTCAAAACATCTGCTGCTTTTTTCATTAAAACACTGCGCTGTGGAAAACCGGTATATTTCCAGTCATCAAAGGCTATTTGCCCTCCATTTATAGCTTCAACAATCTCATCATCATTAAGTTTTGAATAAGATTTTATAACTTTATCGCTAACGGGATTTATAGTTTTCATAAATTTTCCTTAAAAATTAGCTATATAAAAATTCTATTTATAACCAACATACAGGGCATGAGACCAAAGCTTTTATAAAAAAGCTATTTTAACATTGCCAGTTATATATAAAAATTCCATTAATTTTTCATACATCTATATATTTTTACATATACTTATTTATGTCTAATATAATTTTTTAGATTTATTCTGATGAAATAAAATTATAATTGGGTGTAAATTTATGCAAAAATACGATCTGCTTATCATTGGAGCTGGAACAGCCGGGCTAAGTGCTGCCAAGGAAGCTTCAAAACATACAAATAATTTTGCTATTATAGAAAATGGCCCAATAGGAACATTATGCGCACGTGTTGGGTGTATGCCATCTAAGGCTTTAATTAAAGCAGCTTCAGTTTACGATCAAAGTACAAAACTTGATAAATTTGGCATTAAAGGAGGAGCTTCAATTTTTCCTGATATTCCTGAAATATTACAAAATGTCCGCAATTTACGAGATAATTTTGTAAATAGCGTTCGTGAATCCATGAATAATTATAATGTAATTAATGCAAAAGCAACATTTGTAGAACCTAATATTATTGATATCGGAAATAAAAAAATACAGGCCGATAAAATAATTATATGCACTGGCTCTAAAACATATATTCCTAATGAATTTAGAGCATATGAAGCAGATATAATTACTACCGATAGCTTATTTGAGCAAAAAGATTTACCAAAAAATATGGCAGTTATAGGCCTTGGAAATATTGGAGCTGAAACAGGTCAGGCTCTTGCCCGACTTGGAATTTCCATCAAAGCCTTTGGACGAAGCAATATCATTGCCGGAATAACAGATGAAGAAATTAATAAAACAGCCCAGGAAATATTAAAAGAAGATTTATCTCTTCACCTTAACAGCTCTATAGAAAATATAGAAAAATTAATAGAGATTTTATATTCTTAAGCTATCAACAAATGGAATTTTTAGACATAAATTGAGACCATACTCCTGAAAAAATGTTAAAGGAGGAAATAGATGACAACATTTTATGAGCAAGATGGGCAATTTGTTAATGTTAAGAAAAACATTGCACAACACGTAAATCAGTATAAAAACTGGTATAAATTTCAGGGAATAGTTTTTATTATTGCTGGTATATTAGCTATTATATTACCTTCGGCTACTGCCATTGGCTTTAGCTTTTTAATTGGTGCTTTGCTTATTATAAGCGGTTTTATTCAGGCTGTAGCCTGTTTCAGAACTAAATCTCATTGGTGGTCAACAATATCAGCACTACTGTCATTAATTATTGGTCTATTGATGATTTTTAACCCCGTAGCAGGAACAGTTGCACTAGCAACAATACTTGCTGTATTCTTATTATTGGAAGGTATTATTGAAATCATTTTGTCTTTTCAATTTAGATCAGTAAAAAATTGGGACTGGCTGCTATTATCCGGCTTAGTTTCTTTAATTCTGGCTTATATAGTTTTTTCCGGATGGCCAGGAGCCTCATTAATATTGCTGGGAATTATTATTGGAATAAATTTATTACTCTATGGCATAGCATTATTTGTAATTGCCCGCTCAACCGTAACTCATTAATTTTTAAATAATAATAGAGTATTGTAACAGTTTGATATTTTTGCTTAAATATTTATACTCACTGAATGACTTTACTAATAATATACTTGCTTATCGCTGTTATAATATCTTTTTTCTGCTCTATATCTGAGGCAGTTATACTATCTGCACGACCATCATATGTTTTAGAAATGAAGGAAAAAAAAATAAGGGGCGCAAGAATAGCTCAAAAACTATATGACAATCTTGACCGCCCCTTATCTGCTATACTTACAGCAAATACAATTGCACATACTGTAGGTGCAGCAGGCGTTGGAGCGCAAGCAAATATAGTATTTGGAAATCAATATATTGGCTTAACCTCCGCAATACTTACTTTGCTTATTTTAGTTTTTTCAGAAATAATTCCCAAAACCCTGGGCGCAACTTATTGGAAACAACTTCTTCCAAGCTTTGCTATTCTTATTGAGACCTTAACGCGCATTTTATTTCCGTTTGTTTGGCTTTCTGAAAAAATTACTCGCATTTTTCTACGCGCTGAACAATTTAATTACACATTTAGCCGCAATGAAATAGAAGCTATGGCAAAAATAGGTCGGCAAGAAGGTATTATTGAAGAAAAAGAGTTAAAAATTTTATCCAATCTCATGCGTCTTAATAAACTTTCGGTTCGTGATATTATGACGCCTCGTCCTGTTGTTTTCTCAGTTGCAGATAATATAGATGTTAAAACTTTTTTCAAAAAATATGCACATACACAATTCTCTCGCATTCCAATTTATTCAGAAAACCCCAACGATATAAATGGATATGTTTTAAAGGTTGATCTTTTAACTGCTCAAGCAAAAGATCAGTTTGATGATTTAATCAGCAACTTCCAGCGCCCATTCAAAACAATATCTAACACGATAAATGTCTCAAAAGCTTTTGATATTTTAGTGCAGCAAAAGAGTCATATTGCATTAGTTGTAAATGAATATGGAGTAATGCAAGGCATTGTTACATTGGAGGATATAGTAGAAACCCTAATAGGGCTTGAGATCACAGATGAGCTGGACAATATCAAAGATATGCGTAAATATGCAAAAAAGCGTTGGCAAAACAGAATAAAAGCAATGGGAATAAAGCTTGAATAATAATTATATTTATAATTTTCAGCCATTTATTTTGTCATAAATATAACCGCCTATATTTCAGCCCCTTTATTTGGTAGTGAAGGTGCTTTTGTGCAATGAGGGTCCTCATTAATCTCAGTGCAAATAGGTGGTGTAACCTCAACATCAATATTTCTATGGAAATTGCAGCCGGCCAACAAGACCAGCTGCAATATTGTTAAAAGATAAAGTTTATATATCATAACTTTAAGCCGCTATTTTTTGTGCATTATTAGCTTCAAGAATTTCTTCAGCCCTTCTTTTTTGCTGATTATTATCAACATCTACAGCAATAAGCACTGAACCATTTTTAATACCGTCCTCATATATTTTAGCTTCATATTCAGGAACTGTACTACCAATAATGCCACCTAAAGAACCTCCGGCTGCAGCACCTGCACCAGCGCCAGCAAAAGCAGCTACTGCTGGGCCAACAGCAACAAGATTCAGACCCGGAATGGCTATAACACCAGCTGAGGTAAGCCCTGCAGCAATAGCTCCGGCTAAACCTGTCAATGACGCTCCAACCGTAAACCCTTCACCTGCCTTATTATATTTTTCTATATTAAAAGATGAGCCAATTGTTTGATCTGACATTAAAACACTTACCTGCTGCTCAGAAAAAAAAGCATCTGACAGCTCATTTAAAGCAATTACTGCCTCTTGCGGCTTAGAAAATAATCCTGTTACTCTTTTAGTCATAACGATTCTCCTGAATTTTGATTAAACATGATTTAAAGGTAACTAAAGAAGAATAAATAATCGGTAATGAGTTTTAACAAATATATAAAATTCTATTTATACAAGTATTTTATTTGCCGCCTCCAAAACCTCACCCGCATCAAAAGGTTTTACTATGTAATTATTAACATCCATCCTGGTCGCTATCTTCTTTGCTAATATATTATCCCTCACAGATAAAATAATAACAGGTAATTTTGGATATTTTTCCCTTATGATATCAAGCATTTGCATGCCATCAATATCAGGCAAACCAAGATCAAGAGTTATAAGCTCTATATTATTATATTCTAATATATTAAGACCTTCTTTTGCATTTTCAGCTTCATTGACTACATAGCCTTCTGATCTAAACATAATTTTTAGAAAAGAGCGTATGTTTTTCTCATCATCAACTATCAAAATGCGTTTATTGGCATTATTACTGCTTTCTGATTTTAAATTTTTATGTAAGTGCATCAGATTCTTCATTGGCTATCTTTGTTTTTTGTAAGGCTTCTTAACATCCATGCCGTTTTTTCATGATATTTCATTCTTTGAGTGAACATATCAGCACTTCCTTCGTCTTTATTGTTCTGAAGGCCTTCAATAATATTACGCAACTCTTTTGCCAGCTTTTCATGATCTTCTTGCAGGTTCGAAACCATATCATGCCAACTAGAAGGAGACTTTTCATCTTCCTTTAAAAAACTAAGTTTTAAAAATTCGCTAAATGTTCCCGGGGCAACGCCACCAAGAGTTCTAATTCGCTCAGCAACGTCATCAACTGCCTCGCGCAACTCCTTATATTGTTCTTCAAACATAATATGTAGATTATAAAACTCAGCCCCCACAACATTCCAATGATAATACTGAGTTTTAAGATAAAGTGCATATGTAGATGCAAGAACTTTTGATGTTTGCTCAATTGAATCCTCTAAACCCTGATTTTCAATTCCTATGTCTAGTTTTTCTATGTTTATTGCTTGATTTGACATCATAAATCTCCATTTTTATTACCAGATGGCAGAATAATGAAGAACATTAAATAAAAATAATATTACCTATAAGGACAAAAAATATAAATTTTTTGTTAATTAACTTTTGTAACAAGAATTTGCAGCCCCTTCATTAATAAAATTTTTATAATAAAGAATAATATTCTAATAGAAAATTTATTCACAAAATCAGAGCATAGAATTTTGTTAGATATAAACATATTTAGAGCAATTGATCCAAGATCAAAATGCAGATATTTAGGAGGTATTAATAATGACAAAAGAAAATATAGTAAGAGAAGTAGTTGGTATTTTCAAAAACTACGAAGATATGGAAAATGCCATTGATGAGCTTGAAATTTCAGGCTTTTCACGCCATCATATTAGTGTTTTAGGAAGTCAGAAAGCTGTTAAGGAAACCTTTGGCGATAGCAGAGTAAACGCTGAATTACTTGCCGATAATCCAGATGTTCCACGCAGCCCTGATATTAAAAAAGAAGAAATGGGACTAGGGCAAGGCATTTTAGTAAGCGGCGGAATGGTTGCAGGTGTCGCATCAGCCATAATAGCATCAGGAGGAGTTGCAGCTCCAGGAATAATTACCACTATAGCCGTAGGCGGAGCTGGTGGCACAGCAGTAGGAGCTGTCCTTGCCAAGTTATTAGGCGATAAATATTCAGAGTTTTTCCAGAACCAAATTGATAATGGTGGTTTAGTATTGTGGGTTAACAGTCCAAAAATTGGAATGGAAATTAAGGCAGAAGAAATTATGAAAAAATATGGAGCAGAAGATATTCATGTACACGAGATACCTGTAAACACCTCAGAAGCGTCATCAAAAAACTCAAAAATATTTGGTGAAGCATTTGTTAAACTAGATCATTTAATTGATAAGTATGAAGAAACTATTGATAAAAATAATACCCTTAATAAAAAGATATTTAATTTACATGAGCAACTGAAAAATGCTGCAAACTCCGATCACATAGTTCCAAAGAACAACATAAACAAGATGTCTTGTGAGCTTCATGAGATAATTTTACTTGCGCAAGACATGGGAAAGGAAGAGCAAAAAATGACCGAAGAAAATATGCCAATCACAGGAAATGAAGAAAATTTAGATAGTGAAAAATATTTCTCTATTGCAAATGATTTAATTAAGCTCGAAGAGGAAAAACTATTTGCATAACTAAATAGTATTATAGTTTTTATCTATTGCATGAATCCTTATTGTCACAAGTATAAAGCAACAAGCTGACTCATAGTCAGCAAGCACCAGAAATAATCACGATGATTCTTCTTGTCTTGGATCCAGTTCAATAATAGCTGTTCCTGTTTTTGGTATAGATATAAAAGACTCACTGGTTTTCTCAGGTATTTTACGCCCTCGAATAATTTGAATTAAAGCAAAAGTAAATATAATGCTGTTTATTACTGCAATAAAAACAAATAAACCATTATTTCCAATTAGTGACATCAGAATTGAGACAAGAAAAGGTCCTAACATAGCTCCAATAGCGTGGAATGTTATAAGGCCACCACTTGCCTTTACAATATATTGAGGTTCTAGGAAATCATTAGCTAAAGCTATAAACAAAGAGTATAAAGTGTAGCTAAACCCTCCAAATAGCAATGATATAATAACTAAGGATATATCAATATTATTTTTAGAGTCACCCGCCAAATGAATGAATTGAATTGATATTACCGTCGACAAAAAAAGAGATAAAGATATTGCCACCCTTCTATCAAATAAATCAGATAAATAACCTATAGGCCATTGAAATATTAAACCACCAAGAAATGTAGCTGAAATTAGTATCGCCACTTCTCTGGGAGGTAATCCAAGCTGAGTAAAATATACAGCCGAAAGCCCCCAGAAAGCCCCTAAAGTCAGGCCGGTTGCTGCACATCCAATTGTAGCAAGAGGCGATATTTTATATAGCTTTTTAAAACTAAAATGACCCGACTCAATTTCCTCTGGCTGTTTTGTTTTACTTAAACTAAGAGGAACCAATGAAAATGAAATTAAAATAGAAACTATTGCAAATAAAATATATTGGCTTGGCTCGGCTACAAAAACGAATATTTGTCCCAGTGCAAGGCTTAAAAAGCTTATAACCATGTAGACCGAAAGTATACGCCCACGATTTTGTTTTGTAGATAAAGCGTTTAGCCAACTCTCTATTACCATATACAAAGCTGCTATGCATACTCCGTAAACAATTCTAAGAATTACCCAGGTTATTTCGTTTATAAAAAGAACATGCAGTAAAGAAATAGAGGAAGATATTGAAGCAAAGGCAGCAAAAGTTCTTATTTGACCAACCTTGGGAATCAACTTAGCACAAATACTTGTTCCGATTATAAATCCCATGAAGTAACCTGACATCATCAAGCCAGTAACCCATTCAGGGTAGCTTTCTATTGTTGCTCTTACTCCTAACAATGTATTATTAAGACCGTGACCAAGGCACAAAATTCCAAAGCTTAACAATAACGCAGATACTGAATAGATTGTTGATAACATAAGATTATTTAATCAAGTTCCTTTTTAAGTAAGGATTTCATATTTTCATCAACAATAACATCTTTTTCTTCCAATAATCTAATAATATATTTTGCAGAAACATCTTCTTTTTTCGCTTCAGATATCAAAGTTTCTAAAAAATCCTGTGCAATAGTTTTCTTTGAATTTCTAGTCATTTATTTTTTCCTTTTTGTAATTCTATTTGAGTATAGATAAAATCTTTCAATCCATCAGCGCTACGAAACCCTGCATCTTGCAATATACTAATTACCGCTTCTGTTTTTATTTTTGGTTCTGTTTTTATTAACTCCTTTATAAGAACAGAAATAGCATCACCCGTCGCTATGCCAGCAGGGTTTCTAATGGTATCAATTATATTGTCTAAAGATTTTTGTATTTTTTTATTTTTCATTATTTGCATTAAATTTTTATTATGACATTTCAAATTCACGCTCAATAAAACCGCGCAGATTTTCTCTTCCTCCAAGTCCGGTTTCCTGAATCAGTTCAAAAACATCATCTGAATCCAGATTATCATTTTTAGCTATTTTTATGAGTCCTTTGAGGGCTATAGCGTTTTTTCTTCCATCCTGCAGAGCAACAACTTCAGATAAGTTACCTAATGCTTTTTTAATATCTTCTGAGGTGTTGATATTTTCATTCATGCGAATACCTCCTTTTTATCTAGTTAGTTTTAATAAAAAAATATTAGTAGCATTAAAATAATTTGAGTTCAAATGATTTTTCTTGCAATCTTTTAAGATCTAACTATATTGGTGCTGCGTAATGAGATAATTTAAAAGAGAAAATTAATTATTATGAAGGCTGATAAACAGCAAAACTATACAACTAAATCCATTAATTTTGACTTACCAAAAGTAAGTGACGGCAGCTCGATCTATAATCTAATAAAATCGTCAGGCAATTTAGATGTTAACTCTGAGTATTTATATCTGCTCTTGTGCGAACATTATTCTGACACATGCTCTGTAGCAAAATCAGGAGATGAAATAATAGGTTTTACAAGCGCATATTTTATACCAAACCAGAATGACACTTTATTTATTTGGCAGGTTGCGGTTTCACCAGACCACAGAAATCAGGGCATAGCACTTAAAATGATTAAGGATATCCTTAATCGTGATTTTTGTAATAATGTTAAGAGCGTACAAGCTACAATCTCACCTTCGAACAAGGCATCGCGCGCGCTATTTAAGTCGCTTGCTTATGAATTTAATACAAATATTTGTGAGAAGCCTTTTTTTGACAAAAATAATTTTAATAATACGCACGAAGATGAAAATCTTTTTACCGTAGGACCTTTATCTAGTAACCAAAAGCAGGAAGTTTCATGACTTATAAAACCCAAAAAGATCCATCACATAAATTAGAATCAAATGTTAAAAGCTATGTTAGGAATTTTCCTTTCGTAGCTACAAAAGCAAAAGGAGCTACCATATATGCAGATGATGGAACTGAATATCTTGATTTTTTATCAGGAGCCGGAACTTTAAACTATGGACATAATAACGACCATTTTAAAGAAGCTGTAATCAGCTACCTTGAAAATGACGGAATTGTACATGGTCTTGATATGGCTACTAAAGCTAAAAATGAATTTATTGAAACATTTAACAAAAATATCCTGGAACCAAAAAATCTGGATTATCGTTTACAATTCTGCGGACCTACAGGAACAAATTCAGTAGAAGCCGCCATAAAGCTGGCGCGCAAAGTAACGCAACGAGTTAATATTATTTCCTTCACTAATGGTTTTCACGGCATGTCAGCTGGCGCCTTGGCCGTTACAGGTAATAATTACCACAAAGAAGGTATTCCCGGAACTCACTCACAATACACAACCTTTATGCCTTATTGCGGCTATTCTGATAATGTAGATGATTCTATTGCCTACATACGCCAATATCTAAAAGATAATTCAAGTGGCGTTAATCTACCTGCTGCTATTATTCTTGAATGCATTCAAGGTGAAGGCGGAGTTAATGTAGCCAGCCCGCGTTGGTTAAGAGGCATAAGAAAATTATGTGATGAATTTAACATTCTGCTTATTGTTGATGACATTCAAATGGGATGTGGTCGCACAGGGGATTTCTTCAGTTTTGAGGAGGCAGGAATAACTCCGGATATCGTTCTGCTTTCTAAATCTATTGGTGCTTATGGTCTTCCAATGGCTTTGGTTCTGCTGAAACCTGAATTAGATATTTGGCAACCAGGACAACATAATGGAACATTTAGAGGGCATAATCTGGCTTTTGTAGCTGCAACCGAAGCATTAAACCATTACTGGAATAATGATAATTTTTCAGAAGCCATAAAAAGCAAGGCAAAAATGATTGAAAAATCTTTAAACAAGATTGCTAAATCTTATCCTGAGTTTGATTTTGATGTTCGTGGAAGAGGATTAGTTTGGGCTTTAGAGGCCAAAAAAAATGAAACTATTGCCAGTGAGGTACAAAAAGAATGTTTCAAACACGGGTTAATAATTGAGACTTGCGGCAGTGTCGGTCAGGCTCTAAAACCTCTGCCATCACTTACAATAACAGAAAGCGAATTATTAAAAGGCCTGTCTATAATAGAGAAATCTTATTCTGATGTAATTCATAATATGAAGAATAACTCACCAAATGTTATTAAATTTGCTACAAACGATTAAGAGGGAAAAATGATTGTACGTGATATAAAAACACTTTATGGAACACAACGCGAAGTTAAAGGCAATGGTTGGACCAGCACAAGGCTATTACTAAAAAAAGATGGTATGGGATTTTCTGTTCACGAAACAATTATCCCTGCTGGTGAAGAACTCCATTTGCACTATAAAAACCATTTAGAGGCGGTTTATTGCATAGAAGGTAATGGCTCAGTTAAAGACTTGGAGACCGGCGAAACACATTCTATTTTTCCCGGAGTTATTTATGCACTGGATAAAAATGACAAACATATTCTATGTGCACAAGAAACTCTTCGTTTTGTCTGCGTGTTTAACCCTCCTGTAACCGGCGCAGAAGTACATGATGCTTATGGAGCATATCCAGTTATTGAAGATGAAGAAGAAGGACATAAAAAAGCAAGCTAGGGTATAAAAATGACTGCAATAAATAAAAAAATAGAAGATTTTGATCCATATTCATCTAGATTTCTAGATACACCCTTTATAACGACACGAAAAGACCCTGTAATATATGGCGATAAAAGCGAAGGCGTTTTATCTGTAAATCAACTTGAACAATATGAAAAAGACGGATTCTTATTTTTTGAGAATATGTTTAACGAAGATGAGGTTAACTTTCTTCTGGATGAGGTTGAAAACCTTAAACAGGCAGGAAAAGTTCCTGAAGATGATTTTATAATACGTGAACCTGAAAGTAATGAGATACGCTCTTTCTTTTATATTCATGAATTTAACCCTATATTCAGGAAGTTATCACAAGACCCAAGAATTGTTAATATTGCTCAGCAAATCCTGAATAGCCAACTATATATTCATCAATCCAGAGTAAACTTAAAACCCGGCTTTAAAGGAAAAGAGTTTTATTGGCACTCTGATTTTGAAACATGGCATGTGGAAGATGGCATGCCTCGCATGCGTGCCTTGAGTTGCTCTATTACACTTACTGACAATAACGAATTTAACGGACCTTTAATGGTAATACCCGGATCTCATAAGCAATATGTATCCTGTGTAGGTCAAACACCTGATGAGCATTACAAAGATTCTTTACGCAAACAGGAATATGGAGTTCCTGATTGCGACATAATTGCTGATTTTGTAAAAGAAAGAGGCATTTCATCACCTAAAGGTAAGGCAGGGTCAGTTATTTTCTTTGAATGTAATTTGATGCACGGTTCCAATGGCAATATAACTCCCTACCCGCGCACAAATGTATTTTTTGTTTATAATAGTTTAGAAAATAAGCTTGTTGAACCTTTTGGCGGAATGAAATCAAGACCAGAACATATAGCTGCCAGAAAGAGATGTACTCCAGTCAATGCTAAGCCAGATGCAGAAGGTTGTTTTACCAGCAAAAAAGAGTATTAACAAAATAGTCCTATTAAAAATAACTGTCTCTATAGCGGTTAAAATAATAAATATTTAACATAAACAGAGTGAAGATGGGCAATCAACTAAAAGACATTATTGCACCTGAAATAGAAAATGAAAGATATGATCTTAGAATTGTTCAGAGCCTGAGAAAAATAATCAGGTCTGTTGATCTTCATTCAAGAAAACTTAGCATTCAACATGATATAACCGCTCCTCAACTTATCACATTACTTGCCACTGCTGAAAATGGGCCACTTACTATTGCATCTATATCAAAAGAAGTTCACTTAAGTCCAAGTACTCTAGTAGGTATTATAGACCGCTTAGAGTCTAAAGGCTATGTTATGAGAGAGCGCAGTTCTGAAGATAGAAGGCAGGTTCTTATACATATTACCAAACAAGGAAAAAGCTTTGTTGAAGAAGCGCCTTCGCCTTTACAGGAAACATTAGCTAAAGCTTTAGGTGAACTAACTTCTTTGGGACAATCTACTATCTATTTATCGCTAGAAAGGGTTATAGAACTAATGGAAGCTAAAGAAATAGATGCAGCTCCTATTCTTGAAACCGGTGCAATAGATAGAAAGTAAAAACTCTACAAATTGATATAATTTTTGTTTTTAGCATTATATTTTTATTTATGGGGTGTAATTCTCAATATTTTTCCATTTTGGGAATCTGTTATTACATATAAATACCCATCCGGACTCTGCTTAACATCGCGAATGCGATATTCCATATCGTCTAGAAGTTTTTCTTCATTCAAAACTTTATTTCCATCCAGAGTCAAACGAACTAAATGCTTCCCGGCAAGTGCTCCTAAAAAGAGATTTCCTTTCCATTGAGGAAAAATATTACCAGTATAAAATGTCATGCCAGATGGTGCGATAGAAGGAGTCCAGTGATAAACTGGCTCTTCAAAACCCTGAGACGAATGGTTGCTTTTAATTGGAATCATCCAATAATGAATGCCATAGCTTGCTTTTGGCCACCCATAGTTTTTTCCAGCCTCAGGAATATTAATTTCATCACCACCACGAGGTCCATGCTCATGTGTCCATAACTGGCCTGTTATGGGATTTAAGGCAGCTCCCTGAACATTGCGGTGCCCATATGACCAGATTTCAGGCTTCATCTTTATATTATCAATAAAAGGATTATCTTCAGGAATGCTTCCATCAGGGTTAATTCTTACAATAGAGCCTAAATGATTTTCAGGGTTCTGCGCTTCATCCATTTCATCAAACCGCTCTCCTAGCGTAACAAACAAAGTACCATCTTTAGCAAAAGCTAAACGCGAACCAAAATGATTTTCTCCATCAGTTTTTGGGTATTGACGAAATATAACAGTAATATCTTCTATTTTACTATTTTTTAGCTTCGCCCGCGCAACGGCCGTGCCAGCCACACTATTTTCCTGTTCAGCATAAGAGAAATATATAAATCTGTTTTTTTCAAATTCAGGGTCAATTATAACATCTAATAATCCGCCCTGCCCTTCATTAAATACTTTTGGAAGGCCTGATATAGGCGAAGATACGTATCCATCTTGCGTAACAATTCGCATTCTCCCCGGGCGTTCAGTTACCAACATTCTTCCATCAGAAAAGAAGCAAAGTGACCATGGATGCTCAAGCCCTTCTGCAACCACCTCCATATCAATTTTTATTTCGGCAAATGCTCTATTAAAAGCTATAGTTAAAAAAAATAAAGCCAGTATTAATCTAAATATTATCATACTAATGATTGTAAAATATATGATTTTACTTATCAAGCCAATGTAAGTTAAGTTGAATAAATGATATAACTATATAGATATTTTGTATAACGCAGGAGAGATGTATAACAACGATTTGGATCAAGCTCACTTTGAAGGATTTATAAATATTTAATTCTAATTAGCCCGCTTTCGTTCATTGCATTCACTACAGCGCGGCATCCGTTTCGC
>JAOIVE010000012.1 GCA_028223895.1 Rickettsiales bacterium | reverse complement strand
CTCACCAGATTTCTAGAAAGTTTTTCTAAAGCAAAACTTAAGAAATCTTGCCTCTCCCACGAGGGAGAGGGTTTTTGTGCAGCATTGCCTCTAATCCCTTCTCCCGTTAAGAGAAGGTTAGGATGAGGGCTCTTTACTATCGTTGCATCATGGCAATAAAATCAGCCCTCACCAGATTTCTAAGAAGTTTTCCTCATTGTAAAACTTAAGAAATCTTACCTCTCCCACGAGGGAGAGGATTGTTGTGCAGCATTGCCTCTTGTCCTTTTCCCGTTAAGAGAAGGTTAGGATTATGGGTTGTACTCCTTCAAATCCCTTCTCCCTGTGGGAGAAGGTTAGGATGAGGGCTTTTATATCTTATTACATCATGGCAAATCATTGGCCCTCACCAGATTTCTAAGAAGTTTTCCTCATTGTAAAACTTAAGAAATCTTGCCTCTCCCACGAGGGAGAGGATTTTTACGTCGCACCTCTTTTGTCCCTTCTGACTATGGGAGAGGATTATTGCATGGCAACGGATTTGCTCTTCTTGGAAATGACAGTTAAAAGGGCGTTTTCAAGATCTTTAACATATTGTTTGTTGTTAAATAAAGGCGATGTTTTTACCTGATTCTGCATGTTATTTTTTAATTCTCTAAGTTTATTTACATCATTTGCAAGCTCTATGGCCAATTTTTCATAATCATCAACATTATTGACTATTAATTCTGCAAATCCTGCTGCTTTGATGATTGATGCAGAAGCACGATTTATTATTTTATCGCCCATTAATGTTAATATAGGAACTCCTGCCCAAAGTGCATCAATTGCAGTTGTATGGGCGCAAATTTCAAAGCAATCAAGGAATAAATCAGCATTTTGCAAGCGCGCTAAATGTTCAGATTTATTTGCTCTGCTTGCAAATATAACTCTGCTTTTACTTATATTTCTTTTCTTAAACTCTTTGTATAAATTCTTTTTTGTAAAATCATTATCTGCATATAGCCAAATTATAGAATTATCGCTTTTACTCATAATTCTTGCCCAGCTATCAATTACTTTTGGCGATATCTTATTAGATTTATTAAAACAGCATAAGATTAATTTATCTTCAGGTAGACCACATTGTTTTTTTGATGGCTTTATTCCTATTTCCTGCTCATCGTCAGTTGCAAAATATGAATTAGGCATATATATGGGTTGCTCGGTAAAATATTGAGCTTCATTATCACTAAGTGCTGTTTTATCCATTATTGCATAATCGATAAAATCTGCGCCCATTGAACCGGGATATGCAAGATAGTTAATCTGTATGGGAGCTGGTCTTAAAGCATATATTTGTGGATATGAGTTCATTATATAGCCCATAACATCCATTGCGATATCAATTTTCTGCTCATTTATTTTGCGGGCAATATCTATAAAATTATGATTTTCCAGATCGTGAAAATAATCGGCATATTTTTCAAAATCTTTCCGATATTGGCTACCATCATTTTTACCATACGAAAAAATATGAACTTCAAATTTATCGCGATTATGATTTTTTATTACTGCTCTTAAAAGATGAGACGTTGGGTGATCTCTAAAGTCAGAACCTATATAGGCAATTTTGATTTTATCGCTATTTTGTGCAAATGAAAAATTAAGCTGTTTTTTAATCTCAGAAGTTTTACTAACAATTTCACTGGCAAAATTTTTGGCTATTTTTGCCTGATCGGAAAAGCTTAAATTTAATGCTAAGGATGAGTAGGGTGTAACAGGGCAGGGAGAGTTATCAATATTATTGCTTATTATTCTTTTATAGCCATCAAGGCCATTATAATAACAGGCCATTTTCATTGATTTTATAAGATTAGCGATAATGTCATAAGACTCTTTATTATGCTGTAGGAAAGACTTGCATAATTTTATCTCCTCTTCGTAGCGCTTATTATTATATAATAATGATCCTAGGTTATTCACCGCATTTTTAGAATTTCGATCAAGCATTAAAGCTTTTTTATAAAATTTTTCTGCTGCCTCCTGATTGCCAATTGTGACAAATGAATTGGCTAAATTATTATAATATACAGGGTTTGCTGGATTTATTTCTACCGCCTTGCCAATAAGGGCTATAGAATCGTTAAAAGCTGCTTGCTGATAAGCGATTATACCCAATAAATGATAGGCATCGGCAATATTTGGGTCATGATTAATTATTTGAACTAATATGTTATTGGCGTCTCCTATCATGCCTTGTTGAATAAACAAGCTGGCGCGATTAAGAGCATCTGTTATTGCAGGATCTGTATTTGCCATATGCCCATTCCTTTATAACTATATTAATTAGGGTTCTCATATTTAGAATTAGATTTAGAGCCAAATAAATTGCCCCAAAAAGATGAGTCTTTACTCTTGCCTTTTAACACAGCCCGCTCTGTTGTTGGAATGGTTTGTAAATTCACATCTTTAGTTATTTCTTTCATGATATCTGCCCATATAATTGCAGGAAGACCGCCGCCTCCAACTCTTTTCATGGGTGAGTTATCATCATTTCCCAGCCACACTCCCATTACATATTCAGAGTTATAACCAACAAACCATGCATCTCTAAAATCCTGACTGGTTCCGGTTTTTCCGGCAGCTGGCTCGCCAATATCTGCTTTTCTTCCAGTTCCTGATTTTATTACATTAATCATCAGGTCGTTCATATATGCAACCACTTTTGGTGAGATAACTCTGTTTTTCTGTGATGAAATACGCTGGTAAATATTTTTATCTATATTTTCAACCGATTCAATACCATATGTCCATACTGCGCGTCCGTAATTTGCCAGATGCGCATATGCTGCGGTTAATTCTATAGGAGAGACTTCTGTTGTACCTAAAGCCATGCTTAAATCTTTTATTGGCTCGGTAGAAGAAAGTCCAAGCTCATAGGCATTTTCTCTAACGGCTTTTACTCCAACATCATGGGCTAATTGTACAGCTATTGTGTTTATAGATTGTGAGAAAGCCTCGCGCAGAGAGACTTTCCCAACATATTTATTATTCCAGTTTTCAGGATTCCAGCCTGATATAGATACAGGCCTGTCTTCTAATATACTATCTGGTATATAACCTCTTTCAAAGGCTGACATATATACAAATAACTTAAAGGCTGAGCCTGGTTGTCTATAGGCATTAACTGCTCGATTAAACTGGCTGCTTTTATATGATTTTCCGCCAACCATAGCCCTTATTGCTCCATCAGGTGACATTATAATCACTGCGCCTTGCGATAAATTATGTTCCTTGCCATAAATATCAATATATTTTTCTAATGTGTTTTGTGCAATTTCCTGCGCTTTTGGATCTAAAGTTGTTTTGATAAATAAATCTCCTTCATATCCGCTTACATAATCGGATATATGTTCTTTTAGCCAATCTGTAAAATATGACCCTGACCATGATGTTTTTGGCTGTTCAGCTATTACATACATTATGCTTTCCTGGGCAGGTGGAATTTCTGCTGATTCTAAAACTCCGAAATTTACCATGTTAATTAAAACCTGCTGGGTACGTTTTTTTGTTAATTTGGTATTATTGACCGGACTATATCTTGATGGAGCCTTAATTAACCCGGCAAGCATCGCAGATTCGTATAGATTCAGATCGCCAAGAGCTTTGTTAAAATATCCCCTTGCTGCTGCTGGCATTCCATAAAATCCTGCTCCAAGGTAAACCCTGCTTAAATACATAGATAATATTTCTTCTTTGGAAAATTTTTCTTCCAAAGCAAGAGCCAGAAAAGCTTCCTGTATTTTTCTTTTTATTGTACGATCATGGGTAAGAAAAGCAATTTTTGCCAATTGTTGAGTAATAGTACTTCCACCTTGTACTACTCTTCCTGCTCTGTAATTTACCCAAAATGCGCGCGCCAGACCAAAAAGATCAATGCCAAAATGTGAAAAAAATCTTCTGTCTTCTGTTGCAAGAACTGCTGCAATTAAATGTTCGGGATATTGCTCATATGTTGCATCATGGCGTATATTCTTGCCTATCCTTCCAATAGAAGTACCATCATATCCAAGAAGATGAATAGTTGGCTCTTTTGATTCTTCGTTCAATTTGGATATATTTGGAAGGTCGTGTATATAATATGCAACCATTATAGCTGTAAAACATACCGCCCATATTCCAAAAATAAATAACCATTTAAAAAGGAATTTTTTTAAGGAGAATTTTTCTTTCCTGCGAGTATATTTTTTCTTACTTGCCGGCTTTGCAGTCTTTTTTGCAGGAGTTTTTTTCTTAGAATATTTTTTTGCTGCCATACCTTAGCAATCTATATGTTTTTGCTTACAAAAGACTATAGTGGTATGAAAACTTATAGCAATAGTTGATAATATAAATATTATTTAAAAAAATAATATTAGATGCTTAAGCAACTTCTTTGCCGGTTTCTTCATCCTCTTGAGTTGCAAATAACTCTAACTCAGTTTTTTTGATATTAAAAGAATGGAGAATCATGCCAGATATTTCAAATGCAGTTTTTCCTTCATATTCTCCCGGAGCAGGATAGCGCCAGTTAGGAGCTAAGTCAGCTAAAGGAAAAAGAGCAAATGGCCGCTCTATAAGACCCTTATGCGGAATTATCAAAGAGCTTTCATTGATAACGCTATTTCCATAAGCAAGTATATCAATATCAATCTCACGCGGAGACCATACACCTGTATTTTTACGTCCCATACTATGTTCAATGCGCTTTATATAGTGAAGTAAGCTATCTGCGGATAAATGGGTTTCGCCAGTAATTGCAAGATTAAGGAACGTTTTATCCCACGATTCAGGAGAGTTGGTTGGCAATAAAGCATCTGATTCATATATAGGAGATATCTGAATTGCTGTCAGAACATTCTCACTTAGCATTTGTATAGCTTGCTCAAGATATTTTATCCTGTCCCCAACATTTGAGCCTAAGCCTAATATAATCATCACATACCCCTGTTATTCTTTCTTATAAATCGCAATATTCAAAACTGGTAGAACCCATAACTTCATCTATTGGAGGATTACACTTTTCAACCCTAATCCAGATCTTTATATCTTCAGCGGTTTCTTCCCTAATTGCCTTATACAGTTGATATGCAGTATATTCGAGTAATTTGTAGGTTTTATTACAACAGCAATTTTTTATTATTTTTATCACATTGTCGTAACATATTGTGTCGTTTATATCATCGCTTTGGCAGGCTTTTGGAGGATTTTTATAGAAAAACTTAAATGATATATCCATGTCTTGTGGAGTTTTGCGTTCATCTTCACCAACGCCGATATTCATCTTTAAACGCAGTTTGTTAGTGCTTATAACTGAACGATATTGTGAATTAATGTTTACGACTTCTTCCATAAGATCTATAATCTGTGCGTTTTTATATAAAGCATGCGGTAATACATTAAAAATCCGCCAAATGAAATGAATTTTTAACAATAATGAATTTTATGAACCCTGTTTGCTATATTAATGGTGCTTATTTGCCTCTTAGTGAGGCAAAAATATCGATTCAGGATAGAGGATTCAGATTTGGTGATGGCATATTTGAAACCATAAAAGTTAAAGATGGCGGTATATTATATCTGGAATATCATCTTGAACGCATGGCTGAAGGGATTGATATATTAAAAATTCCTTATTCTTTATTGCAGTTGAACAAAATATTTAAAAAATTAATAGCAGATAATAATTTATCAGAGGGTTTTTTAAGAGTTTCTATAACTCGTGGTATTGGCAGTATTGGCTATTTGCCTTCATCTTGTGATTTAAAACCATCAATAATTATTGAAGTTATATCAGGCCTGCCAGATATTGCAGAATCGGCATCTTTATATTTAAGTTCGTGGAAAAAAACTCCTGATTCGTGTGTGCCTTCTTCAATTAAAACTATGCAGGGTCTTAATTCGGTGCTATCGCGTATGGAGGCTCAACAAAATGGTTGTTATGACGCATTGTTGCTATCAGAAGATGATATAATTTGCGAATGTAGTTCAAGTAATATTTTCTGGGTAAAGGATGATGTCTTGCATACACCGTCTATAGATTGTGGGTTGGTAAATGGTACGATTCGTCGATTATTGCAAACGCAAAAAATAATAGCTTTTAAAGAGGGAAAATATAAATTATCGCAGTTAAAAAATGCAGATTGTGTATTTGTAACCAATATTGCCTGGGGTATCTTGCCAATAAAGCAACTACAGCCAAAAGGCTGGAAGTGGTATGTTAAGCCAATAATAAATCAATTGCAGGATTGGTTGTGCCAGAAATAAAGAATATTCAGTGGATTGATCCTTTAAAAATGGCAGAGTCTGTTAATAAAAATCATGAAAAATGGGTTTTTCTTTATTCCGGTCTTGATGTTGAATATAGCGGTAAATATTCAATTTTAGCCTTTAATTTTAACCGGGAAATAAAATCGAATGATTTTGATCATATATCTGGTGAGCTAACAAATAATAAAGGAAAATTTGAAAATTCATGGTTTGGATATTTAGGATATGGATTAAAAAATGCTTTGGAAAACTTAACCAAAGATGCAGCATCATATATAGATATGCCAAAATTATGGATGATGCAGTTTTCTACGATTATTGTGTTTGACCATAATAATAAATCCATTCAGGTTTGGGGAGATTGTGACATTCCAGATATAGATCTATCTGAAAATAAATACGATTTCCAGGTTGACTCCTTATCATCTAATATGAGTAAAGAGCAATATCTTGATAGGGTATCTATGGTAAAAGAGGCAATTAGTCGTGGTGATCTTTGTCAGGCAAATTTAACTCGTAAATTCTTTGGAAAATTTGATAAAAAGCCTGATGGTTATGGCATATTTCTGAAACTAGTTGCTGCCAGTCCTGCGCCATATAGTGCGTTTTTAAAAATGGATGATTATTCAATCATATCGTCAAGTCCGGAAAGATTTATCAATATAACAGAAGATGGTTATGCCAATACAATGCCAATAAAGGGCTCTGCCGGGCGTGGTAAAAATCAAGCAGAAGATCAAATAATAAAAGATGAATTATTAAATAGTCAAAAGGATCGCGCGGAAAATTTAATGATAGTTGATCTTTCAAGGAATGATCTTGCAAGGGGCTGCGAAATTGGGTCTGTGAAAGTTGATGGGCTGTTTCAGATACATAGCTATTCAACAATTCATCATATGATTTCTTCTGTTTGCGCGCAGAAACGTAAAGATGTTAGCTCATTGGATTTGGTAAAATATTGTTTTCCTCCGGGATCTATGACCGGGACGCCAAAAATAAGGGCAATGCAATTATGCTCTGAGCTGGAAAATTACGATAGAGGAATATATTCAGGTGCTATAGGCTATTTTGCTGGTGATGGTTCGGTTGATTTGTCAGTTGTAATTCGTACATTGATATTGCAAGGTAATAAATTTGAATTTCAGGTTGGTGGAGCTGTGGTTTCAGACTCAACGCCGCTTGGTGAATGGCAGGAAACATTAGTTAAAGCACGCGGAATATTAAAGGCTTTAGAAGTTGATGAGCAAAGTCTGGCAGATTTGTAATATTAGTACTTATCTAACAAAAATATGAACTTCGTTAAATGTTGCGTCAGCTCTTTCTTGATATGTAAGGCGAATTCTGTCTTCAGCAACACCTAATTGCTTTATCTGGTCAATTATCGGGTTTGTAAGCTTCTCCGAAACAGATTTAGAATCATTTTTACTCATAAAACCTGAATCTTCCGGATAAATGGAAACTATATCAAAAAATACAGAAGATTTTGTTTGAACTGCTGCTATTACCGCCCGATCGAGACTTTTCTGATAAGAAATATAAGGCTGGTTAAAGCGAATAATTAACAATGGAGAATCTATGGCAGCATTAGCTATAAAAGGTAAGAAAATCAATGATAATAATAAAAATGATCTAAGACTTTTAAGCATTATAGCGACCAAAAAATTCAGTTAAAAATACGTAAAAACAAGTTAAATCTTTTATATTATTTTATCAAGAGATTAATTATCCTAAATGTTCCTGCTGCAGGTAGGATTCTGATTGCATTTCAATAAGGCGTGAAACAGTACGTTCAAATTCAAAAGAGCCGTCGCCGCTTGGGTATAATTTATCTGGCGCAACTTCTGCTGAACAAATTAACTTTACTTTATGCTCATAAATTTCGTCTATAAGAGTGACAAATCTTTTAGCTTCATTGCGATGCTCGCGCGACATTTTGGGAATGTCAGTTAATATTATTGTGCTAAATTCACGAGATATTTCTATATAGTCTTCGGCGCCAAGAGGTCTTTCACATAAATCAGCAAAGCTTACTTGTGCTACATCACCATGGGATTTTGGTATTATAACTTTTCGTCCCTTTATATTAATTACATGCTGACAGGCTTTGTTATTTTGGGTGAGTTCTGCAAAAATATTATCGATGAATTTTTCTGATTCTTTTCCAAGAGGAGTAAAATAAACAGTTTGTAGCGAGCGCAGATGTTGCAAACGATAATCGCAATGGGCATTTAAAAATACAACTTCAACATTTTCTTTTAATAGTGAAATAAAAGGTAAGAAACTTTCTCTTTGCAGGCCATCTTTATATAAATCATCAGGGATGCGGTTTGAAGTTGCAACAATGGTGACACCTTCTTCAAATAATTGAGTAAATAATCGACCCAATAGCATGGCATCTGCAATATCTGTAACCTGAAATTCATCAAAACATAAAAGCTGGTTTTTTTCACTTATCTGGCGAGCAATTGGTATTAAAGGATCACTTGCTTTGCTGTTATCCTTATTTTCTTTGCGCCATTTATAAAGACTTTCATGGATTTCCAGCATGAATGCATGAAAATGTACGCGGCGTTTTGACTCAATCGATGATGTTTCAAAAAATAAATCCATAAGCATGGACTTTCCTCTGCCAACATCACCATAAATATATAATCCTTTTGGCTGTTTGTTTGGCTGGCTAAATAATTTACTGAAAAAATTTGAGCCTTGTGCGATCTGATGAATTTCCAGATCTTGCTGTAATTTATATAGTTTCTCTACTATCTTGCTTTGCGCTTCATCAGTGCGAATATCCTTATTATCAGTCATTTTCTGATAAATTTGTAGCAAATTGCATGTCTGATCGTTGTTATGTTCAATCATTTGGTTTATATTACTTCTCTTACAAGATAAATTGCTTTGCAAAAATAGTGGAACAAGCCATGAAGGTCAAGAAAGACAAAGAAATATGCGTATCTGTGCATCCAAAAGATAACCCTGATCTTGTCGGGCATGATGAAATTATAGGTCATATTCATAATCTATTTATTGCAGATAAAATGCCGCAGGCGCTTCTGCTGTCTGGTGTTCAAGGGATAGGCAAGGCAACATTAGCATATAGAATTGCAAAATTTATGCTGGCATGTACTGCAAATAATAATAAAATTGATGCATCATTAAGCAAGGATTTATCGGTTCCTGTTGACCATCATACATTCAGGAAAATTCTTGCCGGGTCGCATTCTGATTTAATGGTTATTGAAAGAGGAATAAATCCTAAAACCGGTAAATTGTCGCAAGATATACTCGTTGATGATGTAAGAAAGATAGCTAAGTTTTTTCATATGACATCTTCGGAAACCAAACATAGAATTATTATAATTGATAGCGCTGATGATATGAATCGTAATGCTGCAAACGCTGTTTTAAAGGTTTTAGAAGAGCCGCCTGCAGATGCAATATTAATATTAATTAGCCATTCTCCGGGAAAATTATTACCAACAATTCGTTCGCGCTGTCATAATATAAAAATGCAGCCTTTGAACGTTGATAAGGCGCAATTAGTGCTTGCAAAGATTGCTCCTGAAATTGGTGAAAATGACGCCGTGAAACTTTTGCATCTTGCTGACGGATCGGCAGGAAAGGCAATATTTTTAAATGAAAATAATGCTTTGAAGATATATGACGAGATTATAAAAATATTATGCCAGCCTGATAATTTTGATGTTTTAAACAAATTTTGTAAGGAAGCGGCTAAAGCAGGTGATAATAAAAACTGGGAAATATCAACTCAGATAATTCAGTGGATATTAGCAGAATTCATAAGATGCAAAGCGGCAAATCGTTCGATAAATAATATTAACGGTCGAGAAAATGAGGCTATGGAAAATTTCTTTGCCAATAATTCTGTTTCAAACCGTATTGAAATATGGAACAAGGCGTGTGAATTATTTGATAAAACTGATTCATTGCATTTGGATAAATATGCGATATTAATATCGATTTTTAATCAGATTAAATCCAAGGGATAATAGTGAGCATTAATAAGAATTTTTATATAACCACGCCAATTTACTACGTAAATGATTCGCCGCATATTGGTCATGCATATACAACGTTGGCTTGCGATGTGGCAGCTCGCTTTAAGCGTCTGGATGGATATAATGTAAGATTTCTTACAGGAACTGATGAGCATGGACAAAAAGTAGAAAAATCTGCACAAAAAGCAGGAGTTGATCCGCAAAAATTTACTGATGATGTGAGTATGCGTTTTCGTAAATTGGCTGATTTTATGAATTTTTCACATGATGATTTTATTCGCACAACCGAAGAAAGGCACAAAATAGGTGCGCAGGAAGTGTGGAAGCGTCTGGAAAAAAATGGTCATATATATCTGGATAAATATTCAGGATGGTATTCGGTGCGCGATGAGGCATATTATCAGGAAGCTGAATTAATCGATGGAAAAGCTCCAACTGGTGCTGATGTTGAGTGGGTAGAAGAGGAAAGCTATTTCTTTAAGTTATCGGCATTTGAAGATAAGTTGCTGAAACATTATGAAGATAATCCTGATTTTATAGTACCAAAAAGCAGGCGTAATGAGGTTTTAAGTTTTGTAAAAGGTGGTTTGCGCGATTTATCAATTTCAAGAACTACTTTCTCATGGGGTGTTCCGGTTCCGGGCAATGAAAAACATGTTATGTATGTTTGGCTTGATGCGCTGACAAATTATATGACCGCAGTTGGCTTTCCTGATGAGAATGCTGATTTATATAAAAATTTCTGGCCGGCTGATATTCATATGGTTGGTAAGGATATATTGCGCTTTCATGCTGTTTACTGGCCAGCATTTTTAATGGGTGCTGAACTTCCATTGCCTAAAAAAATAGTAGCCCATGGCTGGTGGACAAATGAAGGGCAGAAAATTTCCAAATCTGTAGGAAATATAATTGATCCAATCAAGCTTGTTGATGAATTTGGTCTCGATCAGGTTAGATATTTTCTGATGCGCGAAGTGCCTTTTGGCAATGATGGTGATTATTCGCGCGAGCGTATGATTGAGCGTATAAATGCTGATCTGGCAAATAATATCGGCAATTTAGCTCAGCGAACATTAAGCATGATCTATAAAAATTGTGATGGTAAATTCCCTGAAAAAGGCGATAATAAGGATGATAAAATCCTGCTTGATCAGGTATATGGATCATTGGAGAGGTTACGCGCATTGCTTGATTCTCAATCATATCATGAAATGCTGGCACTTATTATTGAACTTGCAGGAAAGGCAAATGAATTTATTGATGTGCAAGCGCCGTGGAAGTTAAAGAAAGAAGATCCAAAGCGTATGGGAGAAGTGCTTTATGCTTTGGCAGAAACAATAAGAGTGATTGCAATTTTATTACAACCATTTATACCAGAGTCAGCAGGTAAGATGCTAGATCAGCTGGGTGTTGATAAAAGTGAGCGCGGATTTGAATTTATAAATGAAAATGGCATGTTAAAATCTGGCATTGATCTGGAAAAACCAGAAGGTGTTTTTCCAAGATTTGTTGAATAATTTAATTTTTTAAAAGGATGGAAATATGGGCGGTACTGTTAGTAGTTTAGCAAGAGTTGCCGGTGCAATTGGAGTTAGATCGGGACTTGCAGCTGGTGGAAATGCGGCATTATCTGCTGCAGCCAGCGGTAGAGTTTTTGGACAGGACCCTGTTGTAGATGAAAACGGTGTGGTTGTTTGGGAGGGAGAGCCAACAGAGATAGTTGGTGATTTTTATACAGATGAGCAACGCAAGGCTGATCTTGAGGAGCAGAGTAAAAAGGATATTGAAAAATATAGAAGTGAATATGGTAGAAGGGAATCCGGTGAAGATGATAGACCTGCGCAAAGTAGCGGAAGGCCAGTTTTTGGAGCGCGTGCATAAATTATGTTAGTAGATTCACATTGTCATTTGAATTTCCCGCAATTTGAGGGGCAAATTGAGCAAATTATCCAGCGTGCTGCTGATAATGATGTGAAGCTAATGCAGACAATATGTACTACAATGGCTGAATTTCCTGATATTTTAGCCATTGCCAACAAATTTGATAATGTATATGCCTCAATCGGAGTTCATCCCAATAATGTTGAAAAAGAGCCGATTGTTACATTAGAGCAATTGGTAGAAGGCGCAAAAAACCAAAAAGTTATCGGCATTGGTGAAACTGGTTTAGATTATTATTATGAACACTCACCACGTGATATGCAAAAGACAAGCTTGCTTGTACATATTCAGGCAGCAAGAGACACGGGTCTGCCAATAATTATTCATACGCGTGATGCTGATGATGATACTATAGATATATTAACAAGCGAGTATAAAAAAGGCGAGTTTAAAGGTCTTATTCATTGTTTTAGCACGGCAGAAAAACTAGCGCGTGCGGCAATTGATATTGGTTTTTATATATCAATTCCGGGGATTATCACCTTTAAAAAAGCAACCCAATTGCAGGAAATAGTAAAAAGATTGCCGCTTGATAGATTATTGGTAGAAACTGATTCTCCATATTTGGCTCCAGTTCCATATCGTGGAAAAACCAATGAACCTGCCTATACACGCCATACGGCAGAATTTCTGGCGCAATTAAAGAATATTAGTTATGAAGAGGTTGCAAAGGCAACAACGGAAAATTTTTACTCTTTATTTAGCCATAAAACCATACGACAAGATTCTTCATAATTGGTAAGAATCGCATTAGCAGATGCCTGATCCAGACTTTGATCTACGCATTTTCCAGCCGATGCAAAATCTGCTCCACGGAAGAAATATAAATTTCCGGATGTTGGTTTCCCATCATCGATTTTTTTATCTATTGTATAAGAATCGGCAGGAGATAATGATGCACCCCACGGATTTCCGCTATAATTTTTAGCAATATTTATCGAATTTCCGGTTGTAGCAAAATTATTTGAATGTCGATAAAGATAATAAAAAGCTCCATCTATGGCACTGCCTGGTACATTAACTCCAATAGCAAAATCTGGAGTTCCGGCATCTGCGCCAGTATATAGCCCGTTGATTAGATTCGCCGCGCCTAATTGTTGCCATGCGCGCAATGGTTCGGTTATGGTGCTGCCGGAAATTTGTTCATTTCCATCGCCATTAACTGTTCCATATGTATCAACGCCTGAAGTTCCCCAATAGCTGGTAGCGTTAATCAGGTCCCCCGGCCATCCTTTATATTTCAGGCGAAAATCTTCAATTGCCTGCTTATATCCGCTAAGCTCTGAAATGATTTTATTTAATTTTGCAGCTTTTAAAAGGTGGGAGCCAGAAGTAACAGCCCCTATAATCAGGCCAATAATTACCAATACTATGCCCAGCTCTACTAAGCTAAATCCTTTTTGTTTTTCCATTATTACCGCTCTTTATCTAAGAAAACTTAGTTTATAATATGCTTTCATTATACTAATTATTTATGAAAAAAGCCTTAATTATTATAAAACATACTATATATGGTATTATGTTGCAGTGCAGCGGTATTATGTTGCGATATTCTTAGATAAAATGTTTAATTTATGTTATAATGATATAAGTGAAGAGTTACACTCTGGAGTATGGAGCGGCGTATTAATAAATTGCGTTGCGACATATTCGTAACATATCCCCCCGTTCCCAATACTACCAGAGAGTTGACGTAATAAATCGAGTTATCTCGGTAACGTTGTCGCTTGGGCGGTAGGAATATGAATATGAAGAACAAGCATTTTAAAATAGGAGCATTCAGCAAGTATATTCTTGGCCTGCTTTGTGTCATGCTTGCAAGTGGATGTAGTAATGTTAATTATCTTTCAAGGGGGCAGTTGCAGCATAAATTATATATTGATTCACAATCACAAAAAGCAAAAGATAAAAATTATGGTGCTTTGCAATTTAAAAGTAACGTGAAAGCTTCTCCCGAAGCATCTGAAGAAGATGATGAAAGTCCGGGGCGTTTATTTATCTTACAAAAACGCAAAGGTGTTTATATTGGAGAAACTATTTTCCATGAAAATAAGGATAAAAAATACTTCTTCTCGCTTGGTCTTGACTATAAGCACAAGGCTCCAACTTTTGGCTTCCGCCTTGAGTTTTAGGCTTTAATATGGCTGCCTTTGCAAATTTTCACCTATAGCTATTCCTCGGCGTTCTGCCCTGATTTTTTCCGAATAAGAATCATCTATATCTTTATCAGGCAAATTATTATCAAATAAACTGTTAATTTTCTTCCACTGTTCTTTAAAATTTAATGCAAGTTCTTCAGAATTTTTAATAATAAGGTGCTTTACTTTGCTACCCTCTAATGCCTCATATAAATTATCTAATGCTTCAGAGCTGTTTATGCCATTATTTGAAAGACCTACAGATTTTATATTATTGCTTCTTAGTAAATCTCCTAACGCATTTAATGCTTCTGGAGAATTTATTTTGTTACCATCAAAATTAATGGAACTAACATTAGTATTTTTTATTTTGCTGCTTAATTGATCCAACTCTTCAGCAGTGCTTATGTTAAGATCAAAAACATGTAGTATTTCAACTTTAGTATCCTTTAATATATAGTCTAAATGTTGTAGTATTCCTTGATCTTCTGAAAAGTCTCCAATTGCAAGAGATTTGTTCTCATCTTGTTTTAGTTTAAGATTTAGATCAATTAACTCTTTTGGAACTTTTGCGTCTTCTTCTGAAAAATCAAACGTTTTGCTAATCCATGATTTAAATTTAGAAATCCAATACATAATTTCATCTATCATATATAATATACCTTATTTATAGAACCTAACTGATTTGGAACTTAAAATAGTTATATGTAGGTTTTATTTCAATTATTAACATTTCCTAATTAAATATTAATAAGTTGAAATATAATAAAGTTATTGCAACTAAAAGATAACAATGCTATAATGAGATTGCGGGGAGAATTTTTACTCTAGGTAGGAGTAGGTTATTATGCAGGGTAAATCGTTATTTTTGGGTGTATATTTGGCATCTTTTGCTTTTATGGGAACGTCTTTTGCGTTTGATGGCAAAGGTAAAGTTTACGCTTATGAATCAAAGGATCTTTTAAAGAAGAGTGGTTTTGTAGCTATTGGTTATAATGATACAAAGAATCAATATCTTAAAAAAGCCAGATTTGAAGCAAAATTATCATATGATGATATAAGTGATTATCAGGGTGCTGAGAAAGTATCCTCAATGACATTAATGGCAAATAGTTATTATGACTTTGAAAGTCAGAAAAATTTTGTTCCATATTTAGGGTTTGGCGTTGGCGCAATTGAATATAATTATGAGTCTGGATATAATTCACAAGCAGATAAGCAGATAGTTCCTGCATATAATTTCCTTGCGGGGATTGCCTACGAGCCGGTTCGTAATTCAGGCGTTGAATTTAATCTTGGTTATAGCTGTCTAAAGTCTATCAATACAAATTCTAATATTGTTATAGGTAGCGATGATTTTAAAAGAATGGCCAACAAAGTCAGACACGCTATTAAGGGTAAGTTAAGAATAAAATTCTAAATTTTTAGTATTATATTGTTTAATTATTTTGATTTTCTTCCCATTTTTGGAATAATATTTCCAATTTGCTAAATGCTTCATTTAACAATTCTTCATCACTGCTGCGTAGAACTATGCTTGTTCCAAATTTAGCGTTTTTAACAAAGGGATAGCTTCCAACATCTATTGTTGGATATTCATTTTGAAGTTGTGACAAATCATTTGCAATTTTGCTTTCGGTAACATAGCCGCTTAACTCAAGAGACTTTATTGGTTTTCCGCCTTTTATCTGGAATTTAACACTATCAAACATAGCTTGCATAATATTTGGTATTCCGGCCATTACATAGACATTTTCAATATAAAATCCTGGAGCTCCGCTTACGGGGTTGTCTATTAAAGAAGCTCCTTCTGGCAAATATGCCATTTTTATACTGGATTGATTCATTTTTCGACCCTCATAGGCCTTTTCGAGGCGACTCATAGCATCAGGGTTTTTTATAACCTCAACCCCAAAAGTTTTGGCGATAGTTGAAGTTGTTATATCATCGTGAGTAGGGCCAATTCCACCGGTTGTAAAAACATAGTCATATTTTTTGCGTAAATCATTAACAGCATCTATTATTTCATTTTCAATATCGGCCACAACTCGAGCTTCTTTGAATTTTACTCCAATTTCAGAAAGACCTTTGGCGATATAATTCAAATTCTGATCCTCTGTACGGCCAGATAATATTTCATTGCCAATAATTAACAAAGATGCAGTTTTTACCATAAAATTCCTTTTAGTTTTTGCTATACTTGCGTTAACATTATGTTGTGCTATTTTACACCTCAATAACTTTATAGCAAATAGAAACGAGAATATTTTATGGCAAATAATATCACAAATAATGTGATTATACACGGTGAAGATGATTTTAATTCTATGCGCAAAGCAGGAAAGCTGGCGGCAGAAATATTAGATTATATCACCGATTATGTGCAGCCAGGTGTAACCACTAATTATTTAAATGATTTATGCCATAAAATGACTATAGAGGCGGGGGCTAAGTCTGCTCCACTTGGATATCGTGGATTTCCTAAATCTATATGTACATCGGTAAATCACGTTGTTTGTCATGGAATCCCAAGCGATAAGAAGCTCAAAGATGGTGATATAGTCAACATTGATGTAACAACTCTTGTTGATGGCTGGCATGGTGATACTAGCCGTATGTTCTGGGTTGGTGAGCCTTCAGTTAAGGCAAAGCGTTTATGTCAGGTGACTTATGATGCGATGATGCTGGGTATAGAGCAGGTAAAGCCGGGAAATACTCTTGGTGATATTGGTTGTGCAATTCAAACATATGTAGAAAAACATAATTATTCAGTTGTGCGTGATTATTGCGGGCATGGTTTGGGCAAAATATTTCATACTGAACCAAGTATAATGCATTTTGGTAAGGCCGGAGAAGGTATGGTTTTGCAAGAAGGCATGTTTTTTACGATTGAACCAATGGTAAATGTTGGTAAATATCAAACCAAGCTAAATAAAAAAGATGGTTGGACTGTGTGGACGCAAGATAAATCTTTATCTGCCCAGTTTGAGCATAGTCTTGCAGTAACAAAAGATGGATTTGAAATTTTTACTCAGTCACCTAAGGGATTAAATTTTCCGCCATATAAGTAGGATATTGTAAATTAATTCATTTGCATTTGTTATGCTATTGCCAAAAAACATACAAGTTCTATAACAGGATTAAATATATTTAGTTATAAGAATATGAGTGCAGAAAAAATAAAAACTGAAGAAGAAAAACCTCACTATCATGGCCATCGTCAGCGCCTGAAAGAGCGCTTGCTTGAATCTAAGAAAGGTACATTGCCAGATTATGAGTTGCTTGAGATTATTTTGTTTTCTGCAAGTCCGCGCAAAGATATGAAGCCTCTGGCCAAAGAACTGATAAATAAATTTGGCAGCTATGCCAATGTGATTGCAGCTCCAATTGAAGATTTAAAAAAGATAAATGGGGTTAATATTTCTGTAATTGCTATGCTCAAAGCTATACAGGAATCTGCAGAGCGTCTGATAAAAGAAGAAGTCTGTTCTAAGCCAATATTACAAAGTTGGAAGGCACTTATTGATTATTCGCGCGCGACTATGGGGCATATTAAAAAGGAACAATTTCGCATATTATATTTAGATAAGAAAAATAAAGTTATTTTAGATGAGTTGCAAGAAGCCGGAACTGTCGATCAAACTCCGGTTTATCCAAGAGAGATAGTTAAGCAGGCGCTTAATGTTGAGGCAAGTTCTGTAATTATGGTTCATAATCACCCAAGCGGTGACACCAAGCCTTCAAGAGCTGATATTGATGTTACTAAAAAGGTTATAGCTGCGTTAAAGGCAATCAATGTAACCTTGCACGATCATGTGATTATTAGCCGATCTTCGCATTATTCTTTTAAGAGTAATGGAATAATTTAGCATTTGTAATATTAGAGTAATATATTTGAATTATTGGTTAAATATTAATCAAATTAACTATGGATATTTAATTATGAGTTCACAAAAAGAAAATGGCGATAATAAAAAACCAGAAGATCAGCAAAGAGATGAAGAGCATAAATATAGTGGTGAAGTTTTAACAAGGTCTAGTCTTGAGAGAGAGGCTGAAGAATTAAGTGTAGATGAAGCTGAAAAACTTAAAGAAATGATTAAAAGAAAAAGGGAAGTACGTTCTCAATCTGACGGTCGTCGTGGAAGTTTAGAGGAGCTTTTTAAAAAACCTTCACAAGATGAAAATCACAGTTTATCTGTTGCTGGAAATGGTGAGAAAAAAAGTAAACCATCTCGCAGAAGTAGTTTCCAGGGTTTTAACACTAAGGTTGTAGGAAGAGGGGATGGAGTGAAGAGCCTGCAAGATGCACTTGGTATCCTTTTAGATGAAGGTGCTAATGATGTAGCAAAAGGTGAAAAAACTGCTGATGAAGTTGCAGAGGATCTTGCCAGATTATCTACTGAAGCTGTTAGGCATAATATGGATGAGGGCGAAAGATCTGCGGCTGATGATAGTAGGCGTCCATCAATAACAATAGGAGATGTTGAAATTACATCTGACCCAACAGCTGAACAAGTTGCAGCTATATTGGTGGCAAGAGAAGCTGAAAGAGATGAAGGAAAAGGCCTCGCAGATAAAGTTCAGGGTAAAAAGAGGGAAGAAGTAAAAAAAAGGTCTTAATTTCTAAATTTTTACCGATAAAAGGCGTCATAATTAAATTTAAATATGGCGCTTTTATCTATTTTATCTATCAATAATCATTTAATTGTAATTTAAGGAGTTAATAATATTGCTATGCCTCCTAAAAAAGTTAATTATATAAGAGACTTAATTTTAAATAATAATCAAGACGATAACAATCACGATGATAACAGCAATTATTTAACTAATTCTTCTTCTTATGAAGAAGCTAGATCATTTGTATATAATATAGAAAATAGTAGAAAAGAAGGATTAGAAAGACATTAATTTTAATTTGTATCTTTGATGTTGAAGTTTTGAGTCTGAGTTGAGTTCCTGATCTATTTCAGTCTCAATCCTGACATCGTGTAATCTTACGCTCAGTGGTTTGGAGATATCTTCTTCGCCTAGGTCTTTTATTATTTGAATATCTTCAGAAATCAGAGCTGTGAATACATCTTTTACTTCAGGAAAATATTCTTCTGTAAAATTCTTTAAATTGTTATACATTCTTGGAGTAAATTTAATTGGAGCAGAAAATATAATGCTCTTAGCGTTGCTTGCATGGCCCATTTTTAACAACTCCATTAATGGCCCTCTGATTTTTTGTGCTAATCCTTCATCTTCCATTCCACCCTGAGATTTCTCTGGAATAGTCATATGGATTAGCAAATTTTTATCGCTTAAGTCTACGCCCTCAAGGGCAGGGACATCTGTTCCTTTGACATTGCAAATTATAACATCTTCTGGCGCTGCTATATCTTCAGATAGTTCAGTAATTGGATTTAGATTAATGGTGCTAAATATATCTTTTTGTTCAAATTCAGTTATAGTTTCTTTGGGTTGCCAAGGCTCTCTTGCCGAATATTCTTCTTTAGATTTTTTTATATTCTCTTTTGTTCTTACTGGCGAAATTGAAATTGATGGGTTTGAGCCCAGATTAATTGTAGTTTTTGTACATAATGGTATTGGTAAAAAGCCTTCACTGTCATCTCCATGGCCAATTGGGACGCCAAATAAAACAGGAATTTCAAAATTCTTAAAATATTCGCTCACGTCTGGAGAATTTTTTCCTATAATTATTGCCTTTATATTATTTAATGCTCCGGTGTCTTTAAGAGTTTCTAAAGCTCTTTCAATATAATCCTTTTCATTTTCTTTGCCTTCTAATAATAATATTTTGCTACCATCCTCATCTGCATTTGCGTCAATTCTATAATTACAGCGGCGAGTGCGGTATATTGTGTTAGCATGTCCACCAATTATGGTTCCAGGTATGGCGGCTTTTTCATCTTTTTCATCTTTTGCAGCGTCGTTAAGTGGTGTTAGAGGAATTTCCTGCTGCAATAGCTGACTAAAAAACAGAGATTCCAGAGCTTCTTTAACATTTTTTGCGTCACCAGGGTCGTCGCAGCGTACTTGTATGGGCGACACAAGACCAATGGAACCTAAATAAAGCTGTAATTGTGTTGTGTCGCTATAACCAATTAGTGGTATTGCATCTTCTCTTTTTGGCAGGTTTTCAGGATTGCTATAATATTTTTCAAGTTCAAATATAACTTCATCAGCTCCACTGCCGCCAACGCTAAATATTGCTTTTACACTCAAGTCATTTAACGCGTCAATAATATGTTGAGCGCGTCTCCTGGGTGCTCCTTTTTCTTCTCCCCATTCATGTATTTCGGCAAGGTCATCGGGAATATAAACTTGTAGGCCTAAATCTGTAATCCAGGCTGAATGTTGTTTTATCTGTTGTTCAAGAGAGTCTTTGTTATAAAATATACGGTTATGAGAGGCAAATATTATGGCTATCTTGTCGGGATCTTCATCTGCTTTTTGAGATTTTCTTAAAGGTTGCCATGCTGAGTCTTCTGCATAATAATTTGTAGTTGTCATTTTTATGCCTCGTTTTTAAGCTTTATATTCCAACTATGAACAAACCCATTTGATTGGCTTTTTCTATCATTTTTTCTTTATCAAGAACTAATGCTCCTCCTGCTTCAACTGCAATTCCGGCAAATCCGGCTTCATGGCAATTACGCAGAGTTTTAAGACCTATTGTTGGCAGATCAATACGGGGATCCTGAGTTGGCTTCTTCATCTTAACTAAGACTGGTTTTGCGCCTTCCAGTTGCAGGCCGCCGCATCTTTTAATAAGAGCATCAGTACCTTCTATTGCTTCAACTCCAAGGACAATATTTTGCTGCACAACTATACTTTGACCTATATCCAACTCGCCAATTTTTTTAATCGCTGTCTTGCCAAATTTAATATTATTTAGCATCTCTTCGTCAGGTTCAATATTGCCGATTGCTCCTTTTGGCATTAATAAGTCTTTTAAAACATCATCAACGCCAACAACTTTAAAACCCTGATCTTCAAAATGCTTTACAACGATTGATAATAAAGAATTATCACCGCCAAGTTTTGCCGTTGAAATTTTTGTAAGAAGTTTTATTCCGCCAGCATCAGGTCGCAATGAAGATAATTTTGGCCTTTTAACACTGCCGGCAAATATAATTTCCTGAATATTTCTTTCTTTTAGGGTTTTAACTGCCTTTCCAACAGAGCTAATACCCAAAGTTATATGAGGAACCTTATGCAGTGAGTCACTAGGGTTTTTGTTAGTATCAATATTTATAACAAAAACATCGCGCTGCAAATTCATGCAGCCTGTTATAAGACGATCAGGCAGAGATCCATCTCCTGCAATAATACCCAAAGGGCTTATTTCTACTTTCTTTTGGGCACTCATTTTTTCTGAAAATCCTTCGGTTGACATAAAGCTCTGGAATTATTTTGTGTTATAAATTCAATTATTTCATTTACTACGGTACTTTGTTTAAACATATCAGTTACATCTTCAAGGCGCTCCTGAAGAGTTCCTTCATCAGAGAATAGCAGGCGATATGCATTACGTATAGTATGTATATCATTGCGATTAAAATTACGGCGTTTTAATCCAACCAGATTAAGGCCTGATAATGTTGCGCGTTCACCATTTGCCTGCCCATATGGAATAACATCACTTTCAATTCCTGACATACCGCCAATCATAGCGTGCTGGCCAATTCTAACAAATTGGTGAACTGCAGATAGTCCTCCAATAATTGCAAAATCTCCAACGTGAACATGGCCTGCAATTGTTGCATTATTGGCCATTATAACATTATTCCCAACTATGCAATCATGGGCAACATGAGCGCCAATCATAAATAAGCAATTATCTCCAATTCGGGTCTCCAGCGCATCACCTTCAGTCCCCGGGTTCATTGTAACATGCTCACGTATTTTATTATTTTTTCCTATTATAAGACTTGACTGCTCGCCTTTATATTTCAAATCCTGAGGAGCGTGACCAATTGAGGCAAAAGGAAAAATCTCAGTATTTTCACCAACCTCAGTATTTCCTTCTATCACAACATGTGAGTGAAGTTTAACGCCGTCCTTTAATGTGACATTAGGGCCAATAACACAATAAGCTCCTATAGAAACATTATTTCCTATTTTTGCATGACTATCTATAATAGCTGTTTGGTGAATATTTGATGATGAATTTAGTGCTTTTGTCATTTTATTCTTCCGCAATCATCGCCGAAACCACAGCTTCAGCAACTTTTTTACCATTAACTTTTGCTACGCCTTTAAATTTCCAGACATTACCCCTGCTTTGCATTTTTTCTAAGTGAAAATATACGCTGTCACCAGGAGTAACAGGGCTTCTGAATTTAGCGGAGTCTATAGACATGAAATAAACCAGCTTGCCCTGAGCTTCTTCACCTAATGTGTGAACTACAAATATTGCCGCAGATTGAGCAATTGCTTCAACTATTAAAACGCCGGGCATTATCGGTTTATTTGGAAAATGTCCCATAAATTGAGGCTCGTTAAAAGTTACATTTTTAAGCGTAACTATGCCAACATCTTGAGTGAAATCTACTACCCTGTCTATTAATAGCAGAGGGTAGCGATGCGGTAACATTTTTATAATTTGGTCTATATCTAAAATAGTTTCATTATATTCAGACATTTTCTTTTTTAATCCCCTTTTTTGTTAAATTCTTTAACGCGATAGTCTGGCGATGCCATTGTTTGATAGGAACAGCAGGAGAACCTCCAACTATCTGCATTGGCTCTATATCACTTATAACGCCACTTTTGGCAGCTGCATTGCACCCGCTTCCTATATTTAAATGTCCGGCAAGGCCTGCTTGTCCGCCAAGTACAACATAATCTCCTAATTTAGTACTGCCAGAGATGCCAACTTGTGAAACAATAACGCATCCCCTTCCTGTCTGGACATTATGACCAATTTGTACGAGGTTATCAATACGCGTTCCTTCGCCTATGATGGTGTCCGGGCCTGCTCCTCTGTCTATACAGCTATTGGCGCCTACTTCCACATAATTTTCTAATATGACTCTTCCAAGTTGAGGTACGGTTATGTGGCGTCCATTTTCTGTTGCAAAACCAAACCCATCCTGGCCTATTCTTGCTCCGGGAAATATAGTTACGTTATCGCCTAATATACAATGGCTTAATGTGACGCCCTGAAATATTCTGCAATTCTTACCAATTATAACTCCTTTTCCAATATAGCTTCCTGCACCAATAAAAGATCCTGAATATATCTGAACATCTTGGGCAATAACAGCTCCGTTTTCTATGGTGCAGTTTTCAGATATTTGTGCAGTATCATCAATAAATGCATTCTTAGATATTGATTGAGAGTGATTATCTTGCGGATGTAAATAGTTTGCTATTTTTGCATATGACGCATGCGGATTTTCTGATAATAAAACAGGCATTCCGGCAGGTGCTTTATTAATATTATTTTCTGCTAATATACAAGCACCAGCTTTGCTATCATTAAGTGCTTTTTGATATTTTGAGTTGGTAAGAAATGATATTTCATTTTCTGTTGCAGACTCAAGAGGTGCAACCCCGCAAATCAGTTTGCTCGCATCATCCTGATTATGTAATGTGCATCCACCAATATCAGCCAGTTCTTTTAAAGAAACTGGCTCTATAGTTTTAAAAAAACGAGAGTCAGGCATAATTATTTATCTATAGAAATTTTAACTTTAGGAAGCTTTTTATTAAGAAGATCCAGCACCTCTTGTGTTATATCCAAAGACTCATCTGAATATAAGACTTGCGAATTTGGTAATGCTAAATCAAATTTTTTCTCTTTGGCCAGGTCTTCAACTATAGAAAGAATAGTTTCTTGTATTGTTTCTAAAGCTTTGGTCAAAGCCGTGTCTAGTTTAGATCTTTTGATCTGAACATCGCGCTGAACCTCGATTAACTTTTCTTTAAATTCTTTCTTCTTGGCTTCAAATGCTTCTGGAGAAAGAGTTGAGTGTAATTTAGCCAGTTTTTGATCGTCCTGGCGTAAAGTTTCTTCTTTTTTTGCTATCTCAGACTGATATTTATTTCGACTCTTCTTAATCTGATTTCGTACATCTTCGGCAGCTTTGGAGCCTTCCATAATTGCCTTTATGTCAACAACTGCAATATTTGATGCATTTGCGGTGGCATTAAATATAAATAATACTGTAATAAAATATAATAAATATCTCATGTTTTTATCCTTTTTAAAATATTAGAAACGTGTCCCAAAGTTTAATTGAAATACCTGAGTTTTATCATAACTTTCTCTCATAAATGCTTCGGCAAGATCTATCCTTATTGGTCCTAAAGGCGAATTCCAGGAAAGTCCAACACCGGCAGAAACCCTTAATGATGCATTATCTAAAACATTAGCTCCGCTTACATCAACATCAAAAAGACTTCCGGCATCAACAAATGCACTTCCTTTAAAACCTAGCTCTTCTGGAAGCCCCAGAGGAAAAAATACTTCAGCAGAAGATGTATAATATGAATTACCTCCAAGTGCGTCAAGGGATACCTTATCTCTTGGCCCCAGACCTGCATTCTTAAACCCTCTTATCTTATGACCACCAAGGAAAAAACGGTGGTTAATTCTTACATCTTTTCCCTGTATGCCTGTTATGGTTCCAGCTTTACCGCTTAGGCTGAAAATAACGACATCTTTATATATTGGATGATAATAAGTTGAAGCTATCTCATTGCGGAAGAATTTTGAGTCTCCTCCTACACCGGCAACATCCTGACTAAAGCGAACAAAATACCCTTCTGTTGGATCATATGTATTGTCTCTTTTGTCATATAATAATGAGTGGCCAACCATTGATGTTGTGTTCTCTCCTCGCTGCTCAATTACAAAAGCTGATGCTCCTGGAGCAACGTTTGTAATATCTACCTTGCTAAAAGAATATTTAACCGAATGGCGTAAATGTTCAGTGATAGAATATGAAGCTCGCAAAGCTCCACCTCTTGTTGAACTATCGTAAGAACTTTCAGATGCTCTGTCTTGCTTTAGATTAAATAAATCAAAACCTGCAGAAATATCTTTATCCATGAAATATGGTTCTGTAAATCCAAGATCTATTTGCTCGCCTTTTGCAGATTTTTGAAAACTTAGGCGTAAATCCTGTCCGCGACCAAGTAAGTTTCTTTCGCGCACGCCAACATTTCCCAGCATCCCATCGATTGTAGAAAATCCAGCCCCAAAGTTTAATTCTCCGGTAGATTTTTCTGTTACATCAAGGTTTATATCAACCTTGTCGGGAGCTGTTCCTTTTTCTCTTTCCATGTTTACGTTTTCAAAGAATCCTAAATTTCTTATACGTTGCTGTGTACGGCGTAGTTTGGCTGAATTAAAAGGATCTCCTTCTGCAAGACGAAACTCTCTGCGAATTACTTTATCTAATGTTCTTACATTTCCGGTAATATTAATCCTATCAATATAAACTTTGGGGCCTTCTTTTATATTATAGTTAAGGTCTAAAACTAATTTCTCAGGATTTTTATTATAAGATGTTGAAACTTCGACAAAAGCATATCCGCGATCATTAAGTTTTTCAGTTATATTATCTACAGTTTTTTCGATTAACTCTGAGTTAAAAGTATCATCAGGGCTAATTAGTAATGAACTTTTAAATTCTTCAGGCTTAAGATTTTTTAAAGAGCTGTTTATATTTATTTCCCCAATTTTATATTTACCGCCCTCTTCAAGAGTAAATGTAAGAACAAAAGTTTCTTTGTCTTTAGATATCTCAGCCACCGTAGAGGTAACTTTAAAGTCTGCATATCCATGATTAACATAGAATCTACGTAATAATTCACGATCATAGGACACTTTGTCAGGATCATATGCATCATTGCCGTTAATAAATGAATACCAGTTGGTTTGCTTTGTGTTGATGATCTTTTTGAGTCTTTCAGTGCTAAAATTATCATTGCCAAGGAAGTAAATTTTCTTAACCTTAGATTTTTCACCTTCATTGATTTCAAAAACAAGATCTACGCGATTATTATCAAGTGGTATGACTTTTGGAACTATAGAAGCAGAAAAACGACCGCTTTTTCTATATAAAGCCTGTATTCTCTTAACATCATTTTGAACTTTATTGCGCGTATATACAGATCTTGAGCGTAGAGAAATTTCAGAAGACAGACTTTCTTGCTTTATTTGCTTATTTCCTTCAAAAGCAACTTTGTTGATAGTTGGGTTTTCTTTTACAATAACCATAAGAGTTTGCTTTTCGCGTTCAATTGAAACATTAGCAAATAAGCCAGTTGCAAATAGCTTCTTTATTGAATTATTGATCTTTTGATTATTAAATATATCGCCTTCAGATATATCAAGATATGACTTTATAGTTGCGCTTTCAATGCGCTGATTATCTTTTATTACTATATCATTTATTATATTGCTCGAATATGCGAAGGATTTTGTCGATAGAGCCAAAAAACATAAAAATATAAATGTTATTCGAATAATGTTAGACATAAAAATCCTCTCTACCTGTAAAAATTTAATAAGATTCACTATTAATTTAGTATCTTTTTTCTTTATGTTCCATCAGTCTTCAGCTTATGTATGTTTCTACATATTGCATCATCTTTCTGGCGCAAAGCAAAAGCAAAAATACTATAAATCTTTTTTAATGCACCAAAAAATATCTTCTATTTTAATTAACAGGCTTTATTCACTAAGTTTTATAAAGTCATTAACTATGGCAAAAGATGCAAGTATTGCAATCATAGAAATACCTATTCTTAATGCCCATTCCTGTACTTTTTCAGCCAGTGGACGTCCTTGAATTGCCTCTATGCTGTAAAATAAAAGATGTCCTCCATCTAATGCCGGTATAGGAAATAAATTAACTAAGCCAAGATTTATGGACAATATAACAATAAACCATAATACAGTATTTAAACCTTTCGACACTGATTGCCCGGAATATTTTGCTATGCCGATAGGGCCACTTATTTCACGCACACTGCGCTCTCCTGTTACCATCTGCCCTATTGCTTTTAAAGTGCTGGCACCAATATGATAAGTTTCCTTTATTGCTTCAATAAAAGCCGAGCCAGCATGTAAATCTCTATAAGATGTAACTTGCGAGCTTATTCCCAAAAGAGGAGTTTTTACCTCATTGCCAAACAAATCCTTACTTGTACGCATTTTTGGAGTTGCAAAAACATCTATTATCTGGCCTTCGCGGTCAATTTTCATATTAATTTGCGTACCTGTATTTATCATAATGATACGTTGCATATCAGAAAATTCTTCTATTGAAGTTCCATCTATTTCAATAATTTTATCGCCTGCCTTCATTCCAGCTTCTGCTGCAGCACTATCTGGCAATATTGTTGATGCAACTGGCAGGCTATATGGGCGACCATATGCTGCAAAGAAAAAAGTAAGCAATATTATTGCAAGAATAAAATTTGCCGCAGGGCCGGCGGCTACTATAGCCATTTTAGATTTTAAAGGCTTAGTATGGAATGCAACTTTTTTTTCTGCTGCAGTCATGGACTTTATTTTATCGCCGTCAGGTGAACTTGCAGGGTCGCTATCGCCAAACATTTTTACATAGCCGCCAAGTGGCAGCCAGCTAACTTTCCACCTTGTTCCTGATTTGTCATTCCAGCCAAAGATTTCTTTTCCAAAGCCTATAGAGAATACTTCTACTCTTACGCCACAAATTTTAGCTATTATATAATGCCCAAATTCATGGGAAAAAACTATTATTGTAAGTATAAATACAAATGCGCAAACATTGTATATTCCAGAAGTCAGAAGTTCCATAATTTAAAACCAGATTATTATTTTTTGATTATTTACCTATCATTAGATAAAGGCAAAGCCGTTACGGTGCAATCTATTTTATTTACAATATTAGGTTGTGCTATACTATAGTGGTTAATATTGCTTATAATTAATATTGGGGGATTTTAATTTTGAGAGCGTCATTTCGTTGGGGAAGAAGAAATAAAAATATTTCCGGCTTTACTTTAATTGAAATTTCTATGGTTATAGTAATCATAGGAATAATTCTAACGGGAATTTTCACCGGACAGGATATTGTAAGACATGCAAAATTGCAGAATGTAATTTCTGACTTTCAAAGTTATGGCACTGCTGTTCAGTCGTTTCGTTTAAAATATAACGGCATTCCTGGTGATATAAATGATTTTTCAACTTATTTTACGGCTTGTGCAAATTCTGTTGCTAATGATTGTGATGGCAATGGAAATAGGATAATTGCAATTAATGATGAAGATTATGTGGCATGGGAGCATCTTTGGCTTGCTGGATTTATTGATGCAAATATGAGTAGGGTTGCCGCCTATACCATAGGCACTAATATGCCAGAATCAGCTATTAGCAGTGTTGGCTATTGGTTTGCAGGAGATAGTAACGGCGCTTTATACGTAACTATTGGGTCGAAGCGTGGCGATGATGTATATATAAATGGCGAGGCATTTAGGCCAGATGAAGCTAAATCTATTGATGATAAGATAGATGATGGAGCTCCTCAAAAGGGTATATATAGAACATATCGCGATCAGGAGCGTTGGAATACAGCTGGAATTTGTATAGATAAAAAGTCAGATGATTCTGACTTAGCTGATGCTGTATATATATTAAGTGATACATCTGTTACATGTTATGGTTTGTATTATATAAATAAATAGCTCTTTTAGCTAATATGATAATATTTACAAAGTTTTTATAAAAAAAATAATCTTCGTATGTCTAGGTATTCTGCGCCTTTTGAGCTTTGCTTATAAAAGTTTTTTAATATTTATCATTTTTTTTTAATTTAGTGTTTGACATGCGTGATTGTGGTGCGTATAAATGCAGCCCCAGCCGTGAGGTTGGAAACAAAATTAGGCAAAAATTAAGCCAGCTATTTGACATTGTGAAGAAGAGAATCAAAGGCGACGACGCATAATAAAAAAAGACTATCTTATGCGTTGTTGCCAAAAGGTTAAAAATTTAAATTTTTAGCTACGCAATAGCGTGTGGGAAAAATATATTTTTTCTTGTCAATATAATGACAGGTTTAAACTACTCAACTTGAGAGTTTGATCCTGGCTCAGAACGAACGCTGGCGGTATGCTTTACACATGCAAGTTGAACGAACTTAGGCCTGGCTTGCCAGGAACGGTTAGTGGCAAACGGGTGAGTAACGCGTAGGAACCTACCTTATAGTACGGAATAGTCCCGGGAAACTGGGTTTAATACCGTATATTCCCTGAGGGGGAAAGATTTATCGCTATAAGATGGGCCTGCGTTAGATTAGTTTGTTGGTGAGGTAATGGCTCACCAAGACTACGATCTATAGCTGGTTTGAGAGGATGATCAGCCACACTGGGACTGAGACACGGCCCAGACTCCTACGGGAGGCAGCAGTGGGGAATATTGGACAATGGGCGAAAGCCTGATCCAGCAATACCGCGTGAGTGATGACGGCCCTAGGGTTGTAAAACTCTTTCAGCAGGGAAGATAATGACGGTACCTGCAGAAGAAGCACCGGCTAACTCCGTGCCAGCAGCCGCGGTAATACGGAGGGTGCTAGCGTTGTTCGGAATTACTGGGCGTAAAGAGCGCGTAGGTGGTTTGATAAGTTGGGAGTGAAATCCCGGGGCTTAACCTCGGAACTGCTCTCAAAACTGTCAAACTAGAGTATGGTAGGGGATAGTGGAATTCCTAGTGTAGAGGTGAAATTCGTAGATATTAGGAGGAACACCAGAGGCGAAGGCGACTATCTGGGCCATTACTGACACTAAGGCGCGAAAGCGTGGGGAGCGAACGGGATTAGATACCCCGGTAGTCCACGCCGTAAACGATGAGTGCTAGCCATCGGGAGTTTACTTTCGGTGGCGAAGCTAACGCATTAAGCACTCCGCCTGGGGAGTACGATCGCAAGATTAAAACTCAAAGGAATTGACGGGGACCCGCACAAGCGGTGGAGCATGTGGTTTAATTCGATGCAACGCGAAAAACCTTACCACCCTTTGACATCGGAATCGCGGAACATATAATAGTGTTCCTTCAGTTCGGCTGGATTCCTGACAGGTGTTGCATGGCTGTCGTCAGCTCGTGTCGTGAGATGTTGGGTTAAGTCCCGCAACGAGCGCAACCCCTATCCTTAGTTACCAGCACATTATGGTGGGCACTCTAAGGAGACTGCCGGTGATAAGCCGGAGGAAGGTGGGGATGACGTCAAGTCATCATGGCCCTTACAGGGTGGGCTACACACGTGCTACAATGGCAGTGACAGTGGGATGCTACACAGTGATGTGATGCAAATCTCTAAAAGCTGCCTCAGTTCGAATTGGAGTCTGCAACTCGACTCCATGAAGTCGGAATCGCTAGTAATCGTGGATCAGCATGCCACGGTGAATACGTTCCCGGGTCTTGTACACACTGCCCGTCACGCCATGGGAGTTGGTTCTACCTTAAGCCGGTGAGTTAACGTAAGAGACAGCCGTCCACGGTAGGATTAGCGACTGGGGTGAAGTCGTAACAAGGTAGCCGTAGGGGAACCTGCGGCTGGATTACCTCCTTTCAGACACTTTAGGTAAGCTTCTTTGATCTTAATATCAAGGTTGGCGCCTATAAGTAATGAACATTATTATGATGTCGTCGTCTTTGATTCTCTTTTTACATAATGTTTTCTTATATTCATTTTTCTGATTTCCTATCTAATATCTTATCGAATAATGTTATTGCTTTTGAGTAATAACAATTTTTCCAATGCATTATAAAAATTACTTGTTTCTACTGATTTATACGTTTGAAATACAAGGAGTGGTTTTGAAATACAAGGAGTGGTTATTCAATTATTAGGAAAAACTTAGTGAAAAATAAAATACAGAAAATATTTAGCCTAAGACTTTGTCTAAGCCTCATTTAAAACATCTTCAAATGAAGGCTGATTCTTATATTCATTTAATTTATTACGCAAAGTGCGGATAGAAATACCCAGTATGGTTGCTGCATGTGTACGATTACCAAGGCAGTGATCTAATGTGCCTAATATTAGCTCTTTTTCCACCTCGCTTACTGTCTTTCCTACCATGTCAGAAACTGTATCAGAAGAAGGATTATTATCGTTTTTTGGTTCATATGATAATAAAATATCTTCTGCGTCTATTAATTTTCCTGATGATACTAAAACGGCTCTATGGATTGTATTTTCCATTTCTCGTACATTTCCTGGCCATGCGTATAACTCAAGTTTTTTCATGGCATCTTCTGATAAAGGCCTTGCATCCAAACCATTAATAACAGCATATTTATGAGCAAATGACTCGGCAAAAGCTCTTATATCTTCATTGCGTCTTTTTAGCGGTGGCAAGGATAGGTTTATTACATTCAGGCGAAAATATAAATCTTCTCTAAAATTGCCTTTTTTTACCTCTTCTTGCAGATCTTTATTGCTGGTGGCTATTATACGAATATCAACTTTGACAGGTTTTGTTCCGCCAACTCTGTCAATAACTCTTTCTTGTATGGCTCGCAGTAATTTTGATTGCAGCCTTATATCCATTTCACTAATTTCATCAAGTAGCAATGTGCTAAAATTAGCTTCCTCAAACTTGCCTATACGTCTTGCGACAGCGCCGGTAAAGGCTCCTTTTTCATGGCCAAATAACTCAGATTCAAGCAAATTATCAGGTATGGCAGCGCAGTTAACTGAAACCATATCTTTAGCAGCGCGCTTACTATTTTTATGTATATATTTAGCCATTACCTCTTTTCCGGTTCCTGATTCCCCGGTAATCATTATGTTTGCCTCAGATGCGGCTATACGATCAGCAAGCTGCACAACTTGCTTCATGGCAAATGATTTACATATAAATTCATTATTTTCCTGGGCTATGGCTTCAATAACGGCTGCAATTAACTCCTCATCTGGAGGAAGGGGAATATATTCGCGAGCGCCGGCTTTTATAGCTTCAACAGCTCTTTGGGTATCGTTATCAAGACCGCAGCCTATAACAGGTATATTTATATGCTCAGATGCTAAGGATGATATGAATAAAGCAATATCCTGCTTTACATCGACCATTACCATATCAGCGCCATTACCATCTCTTAGCGCCTGTAAAGCCTTATCAATATCAGTGTAATTTGTAACTTTTGCACCATTTTTTCTGGCAATATTACTGGCCTTGTCGATTTGACCGTTAAGACTTCCGATAATTGCCAAGCGCATAAATTTATTCTTTTATTGTTTTTATTATTTCTGTCATTGTTACACCTATACGATTTTCAACAATAACAACTTCACCTTTGGCGACTAAGCGATTATTTACATAAATATCTATCGCTTCGCCAACTTTTCTGTCTAGCTTTACAACAGCTCCGCGACCCATTTTAAGTAACTGGCTAACTGGCATAGTTGTTTGACCAAGAATAGCCGATACTTCAACAGGAATATCAGAAATAGACTCCAGATCTACTTCGCTTTCAGCTCCAGCCAGCG
>JAOIVE010000011.1 GCA_028223895.1 Rickettsiales bacterium | reverse complement strand
TTTTAGGAGAGTTTAATTTGTAAAGCGTGCTATCAAAATAGAAAATAGGCCGCTAATTTAGTTATTAGTTGCAACTTTATCTGACAGTTATTAAAAGTCAGGCAGATTTTAATTTTCTGCCTGATTTTTTATGGATTTAGCTTCATAATTTCTTCTTCTGATATAGAATATTTATTAGTCTTTTCTTTTGATATTTTTAATAATAGCTGGGAAAAGTCGTTTTTAAAATTATCTATATCAATTGCTTTTCCGGCATATAAAGAAGCTTCAAAGTCATTTATAAGATTATGTAATTTTGCATGATCTTGAGCGTCTATTTTACCTTTTAAATGTTCAACTATTCCCTGCAATGATGTGTTCTGCGCTACATTCCATTTTTCTTGAGCGTAGTCTAAAATAAATTTCTTTATTTCTTGCTTATCTTTTAGGTTTTTTAACTGGCCAATTTTAATATTTTTTGTTTTCTCCTTTTCATTGGGTTTAGGTTTATTTTCTTTGTAATTTTGATATTTTATAGCCTGACGTTTCCAACTATATCCCCATACTAACAGGCATATGAGGATTATGACCGCACTTATAATAATTCCATATGATGCAGTTTCCTGATCTTGCGTGATAGAAGTTTTATCTTCTTTTTCTTCAGGCTTTTTTTCCTCATTTTTAGTTTTGTCGACGGCAGTGTTGTCGTTGGTAGAATTTGTGGCAGCTGAGCCTTCAACATCAATTTTTAAAACTGGTAAAAATGCATAGCGGAGTTTTTTCTTATTAACATCCCACCAGGGAATTTTTATCTCTGGCAATGTTAGCTCGCCTGATTTTTTAGGTATTAACGTGTAAGTTTCTGTTCTCCAGCCTGAAACTCGATTATTTTTTAAATCAATTTCCTCATCAACCTCAGGGCTGTCAGTATATATGCGAAAATCATCAGAGTTTTGTTTATCTTCAAGGCTTGGAAGCTGGCTGCCACTAATTCCTTCTGCTACAATTGTGATAGTTCTGTTGAGCGGCTCGCCAACTTTTGCTTTTTGTTCATCATCCCAGATCTGAGATATTTTAAGAGAAGTTAATGGCAGCCATGGATCCATTTTTGCTGCCGCTTCAAGCACGTTAACTGTTATAGGGTTGCTGGCAATGGTAAATGGCTTAAAATTGTTAAATCCAAATCCTCTTGGAAATAACTGTCCAAACTGACCGCGAGTATTTGCCTGAGTTTGTATTTGACCGCGCAATATTGTCGGATCAATTTTTATTTTTCCTGCTTTCATCGGCGTAAAGCTGTAATAAACTTCGCTAACGCTATAAGTTATCCCATTAATTGATTGTCTATAGGACTTTGGTTCACCAACCTGTTTGAAAATTGCATCTTTAACTTCAGGTGCTACATATTCAGTATTTGCTAAAGTTTCACGGCTTCTTATGGTTATGGTGTAAATAAGAGTTTCATTAACATAAGGATTGCGTTTATTCATACTGGCATCAATGGTGACAGCTTCTGAAGGTGCTTTTGATGGCAAAGAAGATGCTGATTTTACCTGTATAGTTATAGGTTGGGTTTTTAATAACCCCTCATCAGTTTGAATTGCAATTGGTGGAATTGTCAAAGAACCCTGTTTTTTCGGTGATATATTATAGCTCCATGTTGAAGTCTTTGACATTTTACCATTAATAATACTGATATTGGAGCCTCGCCCTGTACTATTTATGTTAAAATTATTTGATAGATCCACCGAGTCGGGCTGAGACTCTTCTGATGCGCCTTCAAGACTAAGTTGCAGGCTTATATTTTCTCCATATGCAAGCACGTTGCGATCTACTGTTGCTGTGAATGAGGCAGCAAAAGTCAGGCTTGGCATTAAAGCTATAATAAATATGTAAATTAATTTTACCATGGTCTACTCCCTCCTTTTGTTGGCGTTGAGTTTTCTTTTATATAAAATTGTTTTTGCAATATATCCTTAGAATCACCTTCTATGCGGTTTAACCATTGATCGGCTTTTATGTCTTGCTCAGTTCTGGGCTGATTACTCTTATCGTCATTTTTCTGCCCTTGTGACTCAGATCTTGATGGCTTCTTATTCTTATCTTCCTTTTCTCCATCCTTATTCTTATCTTCTTCTTCATCTTTTTTAGATTGATCCTTTTTATCATCATTTTCTTTATCATCAGGTTCAGGTTTGTTTTCCTTATCTCCCTGATCTTTTTTGTTTTTTTCATTACCTTGTTCTTTACCAGAATCAGGTTTCTGCTTTTGATCCTGATCCTGATCCTGATTTTGTTTATTATCTTGATTATTATTATCCTGGTTCTGATCTTGCTTTTGTTGCTGTTGCTGCTTTTGATCTTGTTTATTTTGTTCATCATCCTTTTTCTGGTTGTCTTTATTTTGCTGTTTCTGTTGTTGTTTTTGCATTTCTTTGACTATTTGCAGATTCTTTTTAGCCCTTTTGTGGTCTGGGTTTTCCTTTAAAACTTTTTCATATTGCTTTATTGCCTCATCCAACTTTCCTTGTTGGGCAAGGGTGTTTCCCAGATTATATTGCGCATCTTTAAGTTTGCTAAAATTTTCCTCAGCTCCAGCAAAATCTCCGGCGCGATATTGTGATACTGCCTTGTTATATTTATCATCAAACTTTTTGGCAGCTTCATCATAATTCTTCTGCTGATAATCTTGTTTTGCAATTTGATTATCATTAAAAAATAAATCCTTCCAGCTAAAGGCATATGATTTTTGCGGCATGGAAAATAAAATAACTATTATTAAAAATTGTGCAGAACGTCTGAAAAATGGCAATAAAAGTAACATCGCAATAGCAAGGGGAATATAAAATCTTTCCTCCCACTGGCGAACTTTGCGTTTTTGTTCTAAAGCATTTTCATCTTTTTTAAGAACAGATAGTAAAGTTTTGCTGTCATCGTCAAGATAGCTGGCTATCATATTTGTGCCATTGCCAATTTTTGCAAGCTCATTAAGTTTGATTTGATCAAGCTTGGAAATTACTATTTTTCCACCTTCCTTAAATAAATTGCCTTTGCCATCTGGAACCGGCGCGCCTTCAATTGTGCCAAGGCCAAGTGTATGTAGTGATATATTTTTACCAAGATAGTCTTTAATATCAAACATGCTGGCGGCATCTTCAAACTCGCCATCGCTCATAACTACAATCATTTTATTCTCACCAGGTTCGGCATTTAACATTCTTGAGGCAATTTCTACCGCAGGAACAATGTTACTTCCTTGCTGTGATATTAAATCGGGATTAAGCGAGGGTAATAAATGTTTTATTGTTTCCATATCATCGGTTATTGGAGAGACTATGTGAGGAACACGAGCAAAAGCGATTAGTCCGATTTTATTGCCTTGTGATAAATTAGCCAGATCTTCAATTTCCTGTCTTGCTCGAATCATTCTAGAAGGACTTACATCATTTGCTTCCATTGAGCGTGATAAATCCAGCAATATAACCATGCTGGCATCTGACTGAAATAGTTCAGTTTCCTGATAGTCCCAGCGTGGGCCTGCCATAGCTAATAAAAATAAAGTAATTATTAGCGATAAACTAATATGTTTAAGCCATAACTTTGCCTTATGTTTTGGACTATCTGCTATTATATGTTCAAGTAATTGAGGATCTATGAAGTTTCTTATTTTTTCAGAAACGTTGCCGTAATCTTTATAAAAAGAAAAAAGAAACCATATTACAGGAACGATTAAAAATCCCCATAACCATATCGGATCGGTAAAATGAAAATCTTTAGTAATCATTTTTGCCTCTCTATTGTCGCGTATATAAATATTTTTATAAAAGTAATTTTAAATTCACTACGCAACAGCGACAACTTCAATTAAATGTTTTACAATATTACTTCGTGAAACTGCTTCAGCCTCTGCTTCAAAAGATGGAATAATACGATGACGTAAAATTTCATTAGCTAATTTCTGAACATGATGAGGCGAAACATATTCATCGCCATTAAGCCAAGCAAGAGCCTTAGAGCACTTCACCAGCGCCAGACTTGCACGCGGAGACGCTCCGCAACGCAGCCAGCGATGAAGGTCTTTACTATATTCCTTAGGAAATCTGGTAGCATTTACAATAGCAACGATGTAATCTTTAATGCGGTCATCAATATATACGTCTAAAACTTGTTTGCGTGCTTCTAATATTGTTTTCTGGGCAATTTTTACTGTCTTTTTAGCAGGCTCGGTTTTGTTTTTAGCCAATTGTTGATCTAGTTTTAAAATTGCTAATTCTTCTTCTGGTGTTGGATATTCAACAATTGCATTCATTAAAAATCTATCTAATTGTGCCTCTGGAAGATTGTAAGTTCCTTCCTGCTCAACAGGGTTCTGGGTTGCAAGAACCATAAATAATTCTGGAAGTTTATATGTTGTCATGCCAACAGTAATTTGTTTTTCTTCCATCGACTCAAGCAATGCCGATTGTACTTTTGCCGGCGCGCGATTAATTTCATCTGCTAAAATTATATTATGAAATAAAGGCCCTTGACGAAATTCAAATTTACTTTTTTCCTGCAGATAAATATCCGTTCCAACTAAGTCAGAAGGTAATAAATCAGGTGTAAATTGAACTCGGTGAAAATCTCCTTCTATTCCTCCTGCAAGAGCCTTTGCTGCAGTTGTTTTTGCAAGACCCGGCATACCTTCTATAAGCATATGTCCGTCACATAGAAGACATACGAGCATATTTTCTATTAGCCTTTCCTGACCAATAATGCGCAAAGAAACATGCTCTTTAAGATCATTAAGAGCTTTTTGAGTTTCATTAATATCCATACTTTCTTTTTGTGGGCTCATTTTTTTCCTTATGCTGGCATTTTATTTGATTTCTTTAAGTATTTAGAACTAACAAGACTTTCAAAATCATTATGAGTTAACCATGGCATGGGCGCTGAAGGATTATTTAAATTATGTAAAAATACAAAGTCATCGCTTGCGCTGTAATAATATTCATTGCCTTTGGCTAAATGAAGAATTTCTCCTTTTGTCAGTCCGTTTTGTGTTTTTTCTTTATATTCTTGTTCACATAAATATATGGCAGTTGGCCTCATATCTATATTCATATCGTCCCCTTTTGTTTTTTACCTCTACAAAAATATTTATGATCTAATTATTATATTTCAATAGTTAGTGAATATTATTTATCATTTTTTCCAGCAAAAGGTCCCATAAACATATTCATAGCGTTCTGGAACATTTGTGCATTTTGCTGAGCCATAGACTCAAAAATATTAGCTGGAGATAAGCTGTTAATGCCTTCTGAGGTAAATTTTTGAAACTGATCCTGATTACGCACAAATGTTTCCATCACAGCTTCTAAATAGCTTGGAAGAACAGTATTTGGAGTGTTGCCATAAAAGGAAATTAAGTTACGCAAGAAGCTTATTGGTAAGATATTGTATCCCTTTGCTTCCTGATCGAAAATTATTTGAGTTAAAACAGTGCGAGTCAAATTTGCATCGGTTTTGGCATCTACTACCTCAAAAATCTCGCCTCTTACAATCATTTCATGTAAATCTTCCAAAGTAATATAGCAGCTTGTCTGAGTATTATATAAACGTCTATTGGCATATTTTTTGATAATAGCAACAGAGCTCTTGTTATGATTATTAGTCATGATATATTACCTGAAAAAGATTAAAAAAATATTTTAAAGATTTAACTAATGGTACAAAATCAGCAATCCTCTGACACTATAAAAGACTTTCTGGACATTTGGCAAAAACAATTTGCAAATTCTGATAATTTTACCAAAATTCAAAATGATAATCTGGTAGAAAAAATATTTGCAGGATGGAATAATCTTAGCGGTGCAACCTATAAAAGAAAGCTTGATTGGGCAAATGAGATATGGTCTGAAGGCTCAACCAGATTATTTGATTATTCGCCTGATAAAAAAAATAATTCGCCGATAATTTTATTTGTTCCATCATTAGTAAATCGTTCTTATATACTTGATCTTACTGAAGAAACCAGCCTCACCAGATATCTGGCAAATGAGAATATTGTAACATATCTTCTTGATTGGGGGTCTCCCCAAGAAAATGAGCTATCAATGGGGGTTGAGGACTATGTTAATAGATTGCAAAAAGTTGTGAAATTTCTTAATAATCAGCATAATAGACCAATTATACTGGCAGGATATTGCATGGGCGGAATATTGTCATTGGCGGTGGCGCAGGAATTATCTGATATGGTAGAAAAAATTGTATTCATAGCAACGCCATGGAATTTTGATGTGCAAGATTTTAAGCATATAAAATTTACAAATGATATTTCCAAAGCAATAGAAAAATCGTGGGATTCCTTGCCATATATCTCAGCCGATGTTATAAAGGCCTGGTTCTGTTCTAATTATCCTGATTTAATAGCGCGTAAATTCATGCGCTTTGTAGATCTGCAAATAGGAAGCGCTGAGTATGAGCATGCGCTTGCAATAGAGGAGTGGTCAAATAATGGTGTGCCACTGACTATATCAGTTAGTAAAACCTGTTTTATCGACTGGATTAACGATAATAAATTATATAAAGAGCAATGGTTGGTTAATGGTAAAAAATTAGAGCCAAAAAAATTAAAACAGCCGTGTTTTTTTGCAATTGCCCAAAGAGATTGTATAGTGCCTCCTGATTGTACAAATTCGCTTGCACAAATGGTGCAGATATCTACAATAATACGTCCTGACACAGGGCATACAGGTATGGTGGCAGGTATGAAAGGCAGAGAAAAACTATGGGAGCCTCTGCTAAGCTGGATTAAAAATTAGGGGTGATAGTGGCTAGTGATGAGATAAGGTGGCAGCAACGTTTTGAAAATTATAAATCTGCATTGGCGCAGCTGGCAAAATTTATGCAGAAAAAAGATTTAAATGAATTAGAGGAGCAGGGGCTTATTCAGGCGTTTGAATATAATCATGAGCTTGCCTGGAAAACTCTTTCTGATTTTATAAAAAGTAAAGGTAATAGTGAAATTTTTGGTTCAAAAGATGCAACTCGTGAGGCATTTTCAATAGGTTTAATTGAAGATGGTGACATATGGATGCAAATGATACAAAGCAGAAATTTAACGTCGCATACATATAACAAAGAAACGACAAAAAAAATTATAGATGCTATTAGAAAAGATTATTTTAATGCATTTGTAAAATTGGAAAAGAAATTAAATGAACTCAGGACTTAGTGCCACTATAACCAATGATATAAGATCGGTATTTTCCCGATATGAACAGGTTGATTCTGCTATATTATATGGTAGCAGGGCAACGGGTAATTATCGTCCGGGTTCAGATATAGATTTAACATTGATTGGCGATGATCTGGATTTTAACCTTCTTACAAGAATTATTAATGATCTTGATGATTTGCTAACTGCATATAAGTTTGATATATCAATTTTCAAAGATATTAATAACGAGAAATTAATAGAGCATATTAACCGCTTTGGTATAAAATTTTATAATAAACAAGGAAATGAAAATGACTGAAGAAGTAGTAATTGTTGAAGCTGTTCGCACGCCAATAGGTAATTTTAATGGAGATCTTGCCAGCCTTCCTGCTAATAAATTAGGAGAAATTGCAATTAAGGCGTTGTTTGACAGAACAAAATTGGATGCGTCAAACATATCAGAAGTTATTATGGGGCAGGTTTTAACCGCTGCATGTGGGCAGAATCCTGCAAGACAGGCTTCCATCGGCGCTGGAATTCCTCAAGAGGTTCCTGCATATACAATAAATCATGTTTGTGGGTCTGGTTTAAAAACGGTAATGCTTGGATATCAGTCAATAATTTCCGGGCAAAATAATATAGTAATAGCCGGTGGGCAGGAGAGTATGAGTCAGGCTCCGCACGCTGTTCATATGCGAAATGGCACAAAAATGGGTAATGCTTCATTGGTCGATACAGTGATTAATGATGGATTATGGGAAGCGTTTAATAATTATCATATGGGTACGACAGCTGAGAATATTGCCAGTCAATTTGATATTAGTCGTCAGAGTCAGGATGAGTTTGCCTGCTCATCACAAAATAAAGCTGAAGCAGCGCAGAATTCTGGCGCCTTTGATAAGGAAATTATTCCAGTTACTGTTCCAAATCGCAAAGGTGATATTATAGTGGAAAAAGATCAGTTTCCAAAATCAGGTGTTACGGTTGAAGCTCTGGCCAAATTACGTCCTGCTTTTTCAAAAGATGGTACAATAACAGCTGGAAATGCTTCGGGAATTAATGACGGTGCTGCAGCTATAATGTTAATGACTAAAGCTGAAGCTGAAAAAAGAGGCCTTAAGCCTTTAGCAAAAATAGTTTCTTTCGGACAGGCTGGTGTTGATCCTAAAATTATGGGAACGGGTCCAATTAATGCATCAAAAAATGCTTTGGATAAAGCTGGTTGGTCAGTTGATGATCTTGACCTTATAGAAGCAAATGAAGCATTTGCCGCGCAAGCTATATGTGTCAACAGGCAAATGGGCTGGGACATTGAAAAAGTTAATATTAATGGTGGGGCTATTGCTCTTGGTCATCCTATAGGTGCATCAGGAACTCGCGTTCTTGTGTCTTTGATTTTTGCGCTGCACAACAAGAATTTAAATAAAGGCTTGGCAACTTTGTGTATTGGTGGTGGAATGGGAATCGCTGTTTGCATAGAACGCTTGTAATTAAATTTGTGATTTTTTAAGGGGATAAAATAATGGCGCGTTTAGCGATAATAACTGGTGGTACTCGCGGTATAGGTGCATCAATATCAAAGATGTTAAGAGATAGTGGTTATATTGTGGCAGCAAATTATGCGCATAATGATGCTGCTGCAAAAGAATTTACTAAGGAAACTGGTATTAAAACATTTAAATGGGATGTTGCCTCTTTAGAGTCTTGTGAGGAAGGAGTTGCAAAAGTTATCAAGAATCTTAAGCAAACTCCCGATATTCTGGTTAATAATGCGGGCATTATTCGTGATGGCATGCTCCATAAAATGTCTCTGGATAACTGGAGTGATGTTATACAGACTAACCTTTCATCATGTTTTAATATGTCGCATTGTGTAATTAATCATATGCGCGAAAATAATTTTGGACGTATTGTGAATATAAGTTCGATTAATGCTCTGGCAGGGCAAGTGGGGCAGACTAACTATTCTGCAGCCAAAGCAGGAATGTTGGGTTTTACAAAGGCTTTAGCTCGCGAAAATGCACGTAAGAATATTACGGTTAATGCTGTAGCTCCTGGATATATACATACTGATATGACAGATAATGTTTCAGAAAGTGTGATGTCGACAATTGTTTCTCAAATTCCAGTTGGTCGTTTGGGTAAACCCGAAGAAGTGGCGCGTGCTGTGGCATTTCTTGTTGATGATAATGCAGGTTTCATAACGGGAGAAACTATCTCGGTTAATGGTGGTCATCATATGGCCTAGACTTTTAGTCTATTGTCTTGAATTGCCAGTTATAAAATAAAAAAAACATCATTAATATCTATTATTAATGTTTGTGTTAACGATTTGTTAAGAAATATACCGTAGTGTTGCTCCCGATTTTTTGAAACACATAAAAGGCAGGGTATATGTCATCGTTATTAAATTTAATTAAGAAGTTACCAAACATAGGAATGGAAAATGATAATCCGGCGTTGGATATTAATTATATACGTAAATCTTCTCAATTAATTGGAGAAGCTCTGCAGAAAGGATCTGATGTTATGCAGCTTGCCAGTGGAGACATAGTTGTTACAGAGGTAAAAACAGTGACATATCAATATGTTTGGAATATTGAAGAAAAGCGCTTCGAAAGAACTACAAATAACAAGCGCAATCGCAGAAAGAAGCCTGTTAAAGGAGATATTGAATCTGATGAAGCTATTAGCTCTTTAGCTTCTGCTGAATAATATAGTCTATAGCAAGAATATTTGGCAGTATGTTGCTAATGTAATATTGGCAATCCTGCTTGTGATGCTGCTTGGCATTTTCTTGCGATAATATCATAACTGCCATGTAGCTGCTGGAAATATATGCAAAAAGTTCCAGATATATTGATGCAATTTTCAGGCAACTATCGCTTTTATCTTCTAATATGTTTTTAGTTATGTCTTTTATTATTGATAGAGAGTTATTTAATAATTGTTTTGATTGTGAATTTAACAAATCAATTTTATTAAGATTATGATCGTAGAAATTTTGAATTTCATCAATAAAAGCAAAGCATGTTTTGCCTTCATCCATTAATATCTTGCGCTTTATTAAATCAATTGCCTGAATTCCGTTTGTTCCTTCATAAATCATTGCAATTCTTGAATCACGTAGATTCTGTGCAATTCCAGTTTCTTCTACATATCCGGTTCCACCAAAAATTTGCATAGCATCGGATGAAATTTCAAACCCCATTTGTGAGCCATAAGATTTTATTACCGGTATTAAAAGGCCAATATATTTTTTAGATTTTTCTCTTTCTTCAGTGTCATCATGATGTTCTGAAATATCCATTAATTTAGCGATATAAATAGATAAAGCACGCATTGTAGATATTTTTGAGCGCATTTTAGATATAGTTTCATATATGTCAGGATACTGATCTATAGAGGAGCCAAATTGTTTGCGCTCAGATGCGTAAGCAGCAGCTTTTTGCAAAGAGTTTTCGGCAATTGCTATTCCTTCAACTCCAACAGATAGGCGAGCACTATTCATCATGGTAAACATATATTTTAGGCCCATATTTTCCTGGCCTACTAAATATCCAACGCATTCATTATTATCGCCAAAAGACATAACTGCAGTTGGGCTGCCGTGAATGCCAAGCTTATGCTCAAGGCTGATAGCTTTAACATCATTACGTTTATTATCATCAAGAATTTTAGGTACTATAAATAAAGATATTCCACCACTGCCAGCTGGAGCATTTTGAGTGCGGGCAAGAACAAGATGTATTATATTTTCGGTAAAATCATGCTCGCCATAGGTAATAAATATTTTTTGACCTGATATTTTATAGTGATCGCCATCTGCTATTGCTTTGGTATTTATTGCTCCAAGATCAGATCCTGCCTGAGGTTCTGTTAAGCACATTGTTGCTGTCCATTTTCCTGAAACCAGGTTGGTCAGATATTTTTCCTTTTGTTGGTCAGAGGCGTGATTGATTAGTAATTCTGCGGCTCCATGAGTAAGAAGTGGGCATAGTGAAAATGCCATATTGGCACCACTAAAAAATTCAAATAATGCAATTGTTAACATATTTGGAAGACCTTGCCCGCCATATTGGGTGGGGAAGGGTGCAGAGTTCCAGCCATTATCTATAAATTCTTTATATGCTTGTGAAAAACCAGGTGAAGTTTTAACCACTCCATCAGATATTTTTGCTCCATCTTCATCACCAGACTTATTTATCGGTGATAATTTTTCTGATGCAAATTTTCCGCCTTCTTCTAAAATTGCATTTATAAGATCGCCAGAAAAATCTTTATATGAATCAAGAGATAATATTTCTTCTACATTAAAAACATCATTTAATAAAAAGCTTAATTCATCAGTTGGAGCATTGTATGTCATAAAATATATCCATATTTAAAAATCATGTAGCCGAAGCACTCCTTTTAGAGTATAAGGGCGGTCAATCTCGTTGGCAATGCAATTAGAAGGTATAATACATGTCTAAAAATACATCCGTAAAGAAAGTTGTTCTTGCATATTCCGGAGGTCTGGATACTTCGGTTATATTAACCTGGTTAAAAGAGCAATATAATTGTGAAGTTGTAACTTTTACGGCTGATTTAGGGCAGGGTGAGGAAGTTGAACCTGCTCGTGAAAAAGCAAAAAAAGCCGGTGTAAAAGAGATATTTATTGAAGATTTGCGTGAAGAATTCGTAAAAGATTATGTTTTTCCAATGTTTCGTGCAAATGCAATATATGAGGGTGAGTATCTTTTGGGAACATCAATAGCCCGTCCTTTAATTGCTAAAAGACAAATTGAAATAGCCAAAGAAGTTGGTGCGGATGCTGTATCTCACGGTGCAACAGGTAAAGGAAATGATCAAATTAGATTTGAACTTGGATATTATGGTTTAAATCCGGACATAAAAGTTATTGCCCCATGGCGTGAATGGGACTTAAACTCAAGAACTAAACTGGCAGCTTATGCCGAAAGTCACGGTATGCATGTTCCAAAAGATAAGTTGGGTGAGCCTCCATATTCAATGGATGCAAATTTACTACATATATCTTATGAGGGTAAAAAGCTTGAAGATCCATGGGAAGAAGCAGAAGAGGATATGTATACAAGATCTGTTTCACCAGAAAATGCACCTGATGAGGCTGAATATGTTGAAATAGAGTTTAGTAAAGGTGATGCTGTTGCGGTAAATGGAATAAAACTATCACCTGCGCAATTGCTTGCAAAGTTAAATGAGTTGGGTGGAAAGCATGGAATAGGGCGCTTGGATATAGTAGAAAATCGCTTTATTGGTATGAAGTCGCGTGGAGTATATGAGACGCCAGGTGGTACTATATTGTTAAAAGCTCATCGTGGAATTGAAAGTATAACTCTGGATAAAGGAGCTATGCATTTAAAGGATGAGTTAATGCCAAGATATGCCGAGCTTATATATAATGGCTATTGGTGGAGTCCTGAAAGGGAGATGTTGCAGTCAGCAATTGATTGTTCGCAAGGGCGTGTAAATGGTGCTGTAAGACTTAAATTATATAAAGGTTCGGTAAGTGTTTGTGGTCGTAAGTCCGCTGATAGCCTTTATGCTCAAGATGTAGTCACATTTGAAGAAGATGAAGTTTATAATCAAAAAGATGCTGATGGATTTATCAAATTAAATGCATTAAGATTGCGTCTTAGAAATAGACATAGTGAGAAATATCCATCTTTTGACTAATTTTATATAGGGGTAAAATCTTATGTGGGAGAAAATCAAATCATTCCTTTTTGTTTTAATGGGAGTAATAGCTGCTATTTGGTCATTATATACTTGTTATGTTTTATATGAGGACGTCAATGACTGGGTAGATGTAAAATTTGGCGGTGGAATAATGATATATAAGATAATATTTTTTGTTATCAAAAATATTCCAAGTATGATTGTATGTAAAATATTAATTAACAGGCTGGAAACAAGATAAAGATTTATATCTTACTTTTTTGGAGCGTTGCTGTTTTAGCGAATCTTATAAAATTGTGGCACTCTTTTTATGAAAAGTGCCACATGTTTTTGTTAAAATGGTGATATTATTTCTATAATTTGAGATCCTATGCGCGGACGTTGAATTCGTGAAAGAACTCCTTTTCCGCCATATGATATACGAGCTTCAGCAATTTGGGTTGAGTCTATTGAATTATCAGCTCCAATATCTTCAGGCTGGACAATTCCTTCTACGACAACCTGACGAAGTTCATAATTTACTCTAAATTCCTGACTTCCATGAATCACCAGATTGCCATTTGGTAAAATTTGCGTAACCATCGCTGCAACAGTAGTTTGGATTTCTTCTTCCCTTTCTATCGAACCTGTTCCTTCATTGTTGGTTGTTCCATTTACAGCAAGAGCACTCCATGGGTTAAATTTTCCAGGTGTAAATCCAAAATTTAGAGTTTCCAAACCAAGAGCTTTTGGCGCTGTTGAGGTTTCTGTGGCAGTTCTTTCCTGAGTGGTTTTATTTTTAAGCTTAGCTTTATCTTTTAGATTTACCTGTATTTTTAATATATCGCCAACACGCCTTGCTCTTCTGTCGGCGAAAAACGTCCTTGCTCCAGGCCGCCAAAGAGAGTTTGCATATCTTGGTTGTTTGGTGTTATTTGCAGTGGTATCTTTTGGCCAGAAAATTGGTTCATAATTATCCCTTTCCATTGGCGCTTCAACTTTTTCCATTGCTGGTTCTTTGCCAAGGCTTTTAAAAGAGTCAAGATAATGAGAGCAGCCAGATAATAAAATACTTGCTGCACTGGTTAAAAGAATTGTTTTTGTTTTATTTATCATAAATAGCCTCGCTTAATTTCATAAAGCCCGAAGATCCTGATGCAATAACCTGATTAGAATTTTGAACTATAACATTTATAATTTTATTGCTTGATGCGTTGCGCACGCGGATCACTTCCCCTAAGCTTCCTTCATCTAGTGCAACGCCCAATGTTCGAAGATGCATAAATTCTGTTTTATAGACAATTTCTACATTTGAATTGCGTGATATTAATATTGGATTGATTATATTACGATGACGAAGCGGTCTCATTCTTGGTGCTGTACGCTTTACTGCTTTACCGATTAAGTCAGTTTCATCCATTATGCTATCAAAATGTAATTTTTCTTTTTCAATTTCTATCCATGATATATGAGATGAATCAATTACAGTGTTTCTTGGTAGCTGGCTGTTCAAAACCGGAATTGAAACTATCTGATTATATGAGCCAGAAAGTGTAACTTTTTCCTGTTTTAGATCATCTGAAAGAAATGTTACATCCATTTCAAAGTCTCCGGAGCCATTTTTTAAATTTATATCACGCAACACAAAGGAATAATTTTTTGAAGGATTTAGCATCCTTATTCCTTTTGGGTGACTTTTAATTTCAACCTTTACTTTTTCAGAAGAAATTTGCTTTTGAGATAATATTTCTTCTTCTATTAAAGGCTCTATCTTGTCCAGACCTATAATATAAACACCAGGAAAAATATTATCTTCGGTCTTTACGTTATATCTTTTTGCGTGGGCAGAGCTCACAAATATAATCGTAAAGACCATAATAGTTAGTAATTTTATAATTTTATTCATTATCATTTTTCCTTTTTATGCGACTTGATTTAGGTTTCTCATGCTCTCATCAGCAGCTTCCATAACCTTAATGTTCATTTCAAAAGCTCTTTGTGCTTTTATCATATTTGTAAGTTCACTAACGGCATTAACGTTTGATCCTTCAACACTTCCTTGTAATATTGTTCCAAAACCTTCAAGTCCGGCAACTCCTGTCGTTGGAGTTCCAGAAGCGTCGGTTTCAAGTAGTAAGTTTCCGCCAATATTTTCTAAGCCCGCTTCATTTATAAAATTTATAAGCTCAAATTGTCCAAGGTTTGATGGGGTGGTTTGTCCTTGTATATTTACCAAAACTTCACCGCTTGCATTGATTGTCACATCAAGAACATTAGATGGTATAGTTATACCAGGGCTTACAGTATAGCCTTCTGTGGTGACTATTAATCCTTCAGCATTAACCTGAAAAGACCCGGCACGCGTATATGATTCTGTTCCATCTGGAAGGGTTACCTTAAAGAATCCACGTCCATTGATAGCCATATCAAAAGCACTATCTGTCTGCTCCATTGGTCCTTGTTCATAAATTCCATAAACAGCGCCTGTAGAAACCCCAAGTCCTATCTGTATTCCTGTTGGTTTTATAGTCCCTGTATCTGAAGTTTGGGTTCCAACATGCTGCTTATGCACATAAAGCAAATCCTGAAATTCAGCTCTTTTGCGCTTATAAGCACTCGTATTTTGGTTGGCAAGATTGTTGGCTATAACATCAATATTTGTGGTTGCCGCCTGCATACCAGTTGCTGATGTGTGTAATGCTTGCATTTTAATTCTCCTGTCTTTTCTTGCCTAATAAATATTATTGTTGTGATAATTTTCTTATCATTCCCATTTGGGTTTCATGATAATCTTTTTGCATGCTTTTTATTGTTTCAATGCTTCGTGATAAAGAAACAAGATTTGTCATGGATGTGACTGAATTTACATTTGAAGATTCAAGCATTCCCTGAAAAATCTGATAATTTCCGCTAGCAATTTTTTCAACTTCGGTTGCTTTATATAGTCCATTACCAAGACGTTGCAGCGTTTGCGGATAGTCAAAAATATAAACTCCAATCTGCCCTCTTTCTGCATTTCCAGCAAGTATACTGCCATCTTCTTTGATGTTTATATTAGTATCACCTTGAGCAAATTCTATTTTTCCTCCACCGGGTCCAATTATATGATATCCATCATTTGTAACTAATACTCCCTCTGAATTTATTTGCAGATTTCCAGATCTTGTAAATCTCTTGCCCATTGGAGTATCCACCATAAAATATCCCTCTCCTTTTATTGCAACGTCAAGATCTCTTGCAGTTGCAATAAGGTTGCCTTGAGAGTCATCCCTTACGGTATTTTTTATAGTTGAAAAAGAGGCCTTGTTTTGGCCATCAGTTTTAATCAATATCTGGCTGAAAACATCTTTTTCAGCCTTATACCCTGTAGTGTTAACGTTAGCCACCTGATCGGAGACACGATCCATTGCCTTGAACAGATTTGCCCTCTGAGATGCTAAAATATACGATACATTATCCATAACCACGCCCAAATCTTAAAAAATACCAGAGTTGGGCTACCTGCCTGGTCAAAATGCTACTTGCGGGTAATATATAAGCATTAACTGTGCCAACTTCTTAAAAGCTTTGATTTATATAATTTTTGTTGTTTTTTGATGTTGTTTTGCTCTTAATTTTTTAGGTATATTTTTCCGTTTATTATTTTTGTGACGGCATTTATTTCCGGTGCTTTTATTTGTTTGAGGCCGGCTTGCTATTTATGGCTGTAATTGTTATTATTACTCTATTTTGTGTTTTATTTTTCTCTATACTGCTATATTATGTTGTTTGTGATTTCTGTATAGTTTATTTGATTGGGGTTTTTTATGGCTGATGAGGAAGAAAATCAGGAAAACGAAGAAGATGAAGATATAGAAGGTGATGGTGACGGTGATGAGGGTGGCGCCGGAGCGAAAAAAGGCGGCAAGAAAAAGATAGTTATAATAGTTATAATATTATTATTAGTGCTTCTTGGTGGTGGTGGCGCTGGTTTGTATTTTATGGGTTTCTTTGGAACAAAAAAAGTTGCAGCTGTTGTTGCTGAGGGCGAAGAAGTACCGGAAGTGCTGGTAAATGAAGATGGAGTAGTAGAAGAGGTAGTCTATTACGATATGGAAGAATTTGTAATAAATCTTAATGTTGGCAGTAAAACCCCTACATTTCTTAAAATGACGGTATCTCTTGAGTTGCCAGGAGAATCGCAAATTCCAGGTATTGAGGTTAAGATTCCTCGTATAAGAGATTCTTTTCAGGTTTATTTAAGAGAGCTTAGAAGAGATGACTTGCAGGGTTCTGCGGGTATGTATCGCTTGCGTGAAGAGTTGTTGCTAAGGATAAATAAGACCGTTTATCCGTTTCGTGTAAATGATATATTATTTAAAGAAATTTTAGTTCAGTAATTTATCTGTTTTGTTTGTACATATAAGGTTAAATTTTATATAGATTGATTATAATTGTAATTTACTTAAGATTCTGCTGGCGATCTAAGGAAATATATGGCTGAAGAAGAAAAAACAGAGGAAGAACTGGCTGCTGAGTGGGCCGAAGCTGCTGAAGAAGGCGGAGATGTAAAAGCGTTATCTCAGGATGAGATAGATAATCTCCTTGGATTTAGTGGTTCTCCTGCAGATGAGCCAAAAACTGGTATAGAAGCTATGCTTGATAAGGCGCTTATGTCTTATGAGCGTTTGCCTATGCTCGAGGTTGTGTTTGACCGTTTTGTAAGAATGCTTTCTACTTCTTTGCGTAATTTTACGTCAGACAATGTTGATGTTGATATTCACTCTATCACATCTTTGAGATTTGGTGACTATGTTAATTCTATTCCTATGCCGGCAATATTATCGGTATTTAAGGCAGTTGAATGGGAAAATTTTGCTATCGTAACCTTTAATGGTTCTTTGGTTTATTCAATGGTTGAGGTTTTATTCGGAGGAAGAAAACTAAATAAGCCTATACGTATTGAGGGTCGGCCATATACAACTATTGAACAGAGTATAGTCAGGCAGGTAATAGAAATAATACTAGTTGATATGGGAGCTTCTTTTGATCCTCTTAGCCCTGCAACATTTCAGTTTGAGCGCATAGAGACAAATCCGAGATTTGCTACGATCGCGCATCCTTCTGACACTGTTATTTTATTGCAGCTGCGTGTTGATATGGAAGAGCGCGGAGGTAATATAGAAATAATGTTTCCACTGGTAACTCTTGAGCCGATTAAAGATCTTTTGAGTCAGTCATTTATGGGAGAGTCTTTTGGTAAGGATTCTGCGTGGGAAATGCATCTGGGTAAGGAAATATACAATACCAATCTTCAAATTGATGCTATTCTTGCAAGTAAAAAGGCATATATGAAGGATATAATGGAATTGAAAGTTGGTAGTACTATTATTATGGATAATTCTCCTGAAGATGATATCATTTTGCGCTGTCAGGGAGTTAATGTTTTACAAGGAAAGGTTGGGCGTGTAGAAAATGACGTTGCAGTTGTCGTTTCAAAAGTCTTAAACCGTAATGTGAAAAAGGATGGCAAATGAATGAAATAATGGACATAGTGATAGTTTCTATGCTTAGTGTAGCTATATTTTTTGGCTATAGGCTAAGTCAGAAAGTTAATGTTATACAAAGCAGCAAGAAGGAATTGGCAAATCTCTTTAAGAGTTTTGATGATACCATTATAAGAGCTCAAAAAAGTGTTGATGACTTAAAAAAAGCAAGTTATGAGGCTTCGGTTGGTCTACAAAAACAAATAGATCATGCCAATATACTTATGGACGACTTATCTTTTATGGCAGAGCGGGCAGTTAATACTGCAAATAAGCTTGAAAATGCTCTATCAGACAGTAGAGCTATAAATATTGATGATAATGTTAAGAGAAAGCCTAAAAAGGCTGCTTTTCCTTCTAGCTTATCTCCTGAGGAAGTTAAGAGAATGCGCTCTGAGAATAAGCGGACGAATTTTTCTCCTTCTGCTATTCAAAATGAGCCGGCTTCTGGTGATAAGTCTTCCCAGCAAAAAAATAAAGCGGAAGCTTTGGAGATATTACTTGATAAGATGGCTAAAGAGCGAGGAAAAAACCAATCTTCATCTTCTGAAAGTAAATCAGGAAAAACAATATTGCCAAGAGATGATGAAGCTGTTGTTAATGCCTTGAAGAGTCTGGGCTATGGTAAGAAAAAAGATAAAGATACAATTAAATCATAAATATATTGTGTGAAGAGAAATCTATTAAATGAAAATACGCATATTACCTTTAATAATAGTTGTATCATTATTTTATGTTGGCATTAAATTTGCCAGCTTATTTATCATATCATCTTCTGATCAGAATCAGGTTGGAGTTTTTAATATAGATCAGGCCGTTGCCCAGGAGGAAGCTGCTGAACCTGCAGAAGAAGAAGGGGAAGCCGAAGAAGATGATGGGCCTTCTTTGGGTGGAAATGATGAAAATGCCCAATGGAGTCCCGGGGTGCGTAAGGGGCCAAAATCGATAGATTCTTCTGGCCTTGGAGAAATGCAGCAAAATATTATTGAAAATTTATCGAAGCGTCGCCAGGAATTACAGGACTGGAGCGACTCAATATCTATGAAAGAAAATATTTTAAATGCAACTGAGAAGAAGGTTAACAGGAAGCTTTCAGAGCTTAAAAAACTGCAAAAAGAGGTTGGAGAGCTTCTTTCTGAATATGAATCCAATGAAAATAAGAAGGTGAAGCGTCTTGTAAAGATTTATGAGAATATGAAAGCAAAAGATGCTGCAAGAATTTTCTCAGAAATGGAAATGAGTATATTGCTTGAGGTTGTAGGTAATATGAAAGAGGTGAAAGCCGCCGGAATATTGGCTAAAATGGATCCAAGAAGAGCAAAAGAAATCACCTCTCGTCTGGCTCAACAACGTAGGTTGTCACAAAATTAAAAATATGCTACTATAACCTTTAGGTTATTTATTTATATCTATTGCTATCTGTGGTTTGTGGGTATATTTTTAGCCAATATATTTTTGTTATTGTTTTTCTCTTGTCAATTTCCCGTTTGGCATTGAGTTTTTGTATTTAGGGTTTCTGGGGGACTTATGGCCGTTGATTTTAATATGAATATTCTTGTAATTGATGACTTTAAGACGATGAGGAGGATTGTTACAAATCTCCTTAATCAGTTAGGGTTTAAGAATATTGATGAAGCTGCTGATGGCGAAGGGGCGCTGGTAAAGATGGAAGAAAAAAAATATCAATTAATAGTTTCTGATTGGAATATGGAGCCTATGGATGGCCTGGAGTTGTTACAAAAAATAAGATCTTCCGATGGCCCGCATAAAACTGTTCCTTTTATTATGGTAACTGCTGAAAGTAAGCCGGAAAACATAATAAAGGCAAAGCAGGCAGGTGTTAATAATTATATTGTAAAGCCATTTAATGCCGAGACTCTTAAGTCTAAGATGACTATGGTTTTAGGAAATTTTTAAGATTTTTATGATTAGTTAGTAAGCCAGATGGGGGATTTTATGGCTAAAGAGATAATTGATGCATTTTTATCGCGTTGTAGTGATCTTTTAGAGGATCATAATTTACAGTTAAAAGAAGAAGATAGGGTATCAATAAGGCAGGAATTAGAAGTTATTTTGCAACAATATTTATCTGACAGCGAGAATTACTTATTTGATGGCATAAAGAAAATCAGCGACAGGATATCTACTACAAAGCAAGAGATTGGTTCAAATGTTTCTGAAGATGCGGTGCAAGATGCTCAAATGGAACTTGATGCTGTTGTTAAAAATACTGAAGATGCAACAAATACTATTCTTGATGCAGCGGAAAAAATTCAGCAATTAGTTAAAGATTTACAAGATGAATCACTCAAGAGTGATATTGAGGCGCAGGCTTGTAGTATATTTGAAGCATGCAACTTTCAGGATCTTACAGGGCAGCGTATTTCAAAGGTAGAAAATACATTAAAATTTGTTGATGTAGCAGTTGGCGATCTTTTGTCAGAAATGGCCAGGCATTTAGGAAAACCTTCTGAACTTATGACTGAAAAAGAAAAGCTCGATGCTTTAAAGAATGGCCCTCAGGCAGAGTCGAGCGCTCCAAGTCAGGATGATATAGATAAGCTGTTTGAACAGTCTTAATTTATGTTGGATATCATAAAATAATGCATTCCTTTTTTTGATCTTTTCTTAATTGTTCAAGATTTTCTGCCCATCCCTGAGAAGAGTTTTGACTACTGCCGCCGCCAATCCTATCTGAAAATGATCTTCTTGATGGGGTTTGAGATGCATCTTTTTTTGAGCTTTTTTCTTTTTCTTGCAACTCTTCTTTCAACTTTGAAAAGATTTCTTTCATATCTTCAACACATTTACTGAATCTTTGGTCAGCATCTTCTAAGATGTCGTGCATTATTTCTTTTACGGATTCATCCTCTTCAATCCGTTCAATTTCTTTTTCAACTTCCTCTCTTGGATTTTTTTCTTCACTCGTTCTTGCATCTTCTATTTTTTGAGCCCGTTCCTCAAAAAGTTCTAAAAGGGCCATTGATGGTGATATTTCGCCACCTTTTTTTGCTATAACAGCTTCAAGATCAGATTTTATTGCCTGACTTATGATTTTGGTATAAGAGTCTTTACGACTTTTATTTAGATTTTTTGCATATCCTTCATGTTTGTTAGCTCTGGTTCCTAAAAATGCAAAAGTTTGTGTAAGAGCAAGTGCAATTCCATCTATAGATCCTTCTATATCTTCAGGTATTTTATCTTCAGAGGCAGGAACTATAACATCGTTGTTACCTTCAATATGAATAATTTCTTCTTCGCTACTAACCGAAGTACCTTTTATGATCGACCTTATAGTTTCTTCATCCCATTTGTTAAAATAATCTGCTAAATTTGATAATGAGTATCCCAAATCAAATGGTCTGACTTTTGGGGCTGTATAATTCTCAGGTTTTGAATCCCAGCGTTGGATTATTATAGAATCTATGACTGCTTTAAGAACGCCTTCTAGCTCTTCACATTTGGACTCTTCTTCTTCTGGTCTTTTGCCTTTTCTTCTTTCTGATTTATAGCGATTTCCCAGATAATCAAAAAGATCATGTCCCAATACTGATGTATCTTCTTGTTTTCCATCAAGGTTATATAGGCGTGAAACAGATACTGTATCTTTAATAATTTTTGTCTTTGGAGTCATGCCGGTTTCATCGGCCTTATGAAGAGTGCGTGACAAAAGCGAATCTAATATAATGCCTTCTAAAAAATATTTCCTGGACGTCTTGTCATGATGTTTAAGTTCTTTGCAAAACCAATGCTTTGTTTTGTTATTATTTTCCGGATCCTTTGATTTTGATGTTAGATGGTGAGACATTATTTCGCCACCTCTTATACTTTTAATATTACCTTTTGTAACTTTGTATTTATTATTACGACTTTGTGTTGTACTCATATTTTAAAATGGTCCTTTGAAGTTATCAATTTCTGTTTTTTCGCTATTGGCAGGTAACCAGTCATAGTTTGATCCTCCATCAACCATATCATAAATTTTACTAGCGATAGTTCTGCCATTTGGATAGAAAAGATCTTCCAGTGGACGGGTTGTAGGACATGCAGATTCTGAGAAACCCATACGTTGTATTTTTATGGGTTTGCCATTTATGCCATCTGGAAAATGTTCAATTATCTGAGTGATGATTTCACTTGCTGCCCCGCACATTAGCCATCCGCAATCAACCACAAGGAGTTTACCGGTTTTGGCAACCGATTTTGCTATTATATCAATATCAAGAGGGCGCAAAGATATAGGATCAATTATTTCTGGATTTATACCGGCTTCTTGAAGATATTTGCTGGCTCTTATAGATTCTAAAACCATATGAGAAATTGCCACAACCGTTATATCTTCACCTTCTTGAACAATTTTTCCTTTACCTATTTCAACTTCGTATATTTCTTCTGGAACATTAGATTGAGTGCCACATAACATGCGATGTTCCATGAAAACCACAGGGTTGTTATCACGAATTGATGCAATCATTATTCCTTTTGCATCGTGAGCATTTGATGGAGCGACAACTTTCATTCCCGGAATATGCATAAATAATGAATGAAGACTTTGCGAATGCTGCGCCCCCTGACCCCATGAGCGACCAATAGTTGTGCGCACAACAAGCGGGCATTTTACCTGACCTTCATACATATAATGTGCTTTAGCGGCAATGTTAATTAGCTGATTCATGCATAATAATAGAAAGTCCATACGAATATGTACATGAATAGGACGATATCCTGCCATTGCTGCGCCAATTGCAATACCTGTCATGGCATCTTCAGATAAAGGAGTACTAAATATGCGTTCAGAGCCAAATTTTTCCAGCAATCCTTCAGTTGAACCTAATATTGATTTGTGGTCGTCAACATCAAGACCAAAAAGAAACACTTTTTCATCGCGTTGCATTTCCTGATGAAAAGCTTCTCTTAAAGCATCTATATAGTTTATTAGGCGAGGACTTCCTTGCTCCTCATCAAGTTTATGCTGCGTAGACATTTGTTAATAAATCCTCCCGCCCTGGAAATGGGCTATTTTCAGCAAATTCTTTTGCTTTGGCGATATCTTTTTCTATTTGTGTATCAATTTCTTTGCGTATTTTTGGATCAAGCATAGAGCCAAGTCTTTCAAGCTGGTCATTATTCTTCCACTCATTGCATTCCTTAATATCGCGATATGGCGCATCAAGATCCGCACCTGGCCCTACATGTTCCATCCAGCGATAGCAGTCACATTCTATAAATACAGGGCCTTTTCCCTGACGTATATATTCTACCGCTTCTGTTACAATATCATGAAGCTCTAATATATCTCCGCTGGTGATTTTATATGTTTTGACTCCATAAGTTTCTATACGATCGCATATACGATCTGTTGACCATCTTTGCTCTAATTTAGAATGAATCGCCAGACGATTATTCTCGCAGAAAAACAATATAGGCAATTTATTAAGGGCAGCAAAGTTTATAGTCTCTGAAAAACACCCTTCTTCTGTTGATCCGTCACCAAAAAATGCAACGGTTACTCTTTGCTTGCCGGTTTTATTTTTTTCCCATTTCATAGCTTGCGCATAACCTGCAGCTACCGGAATTGTTGTTCCTACAACTGCTGATGCCCCAAGAATATTTTTTTCCATTTCTATTAAATGCATAGAGCCGGCCTTGCCGCCAGCGCAGCCATCTTTTTTTCCATATAGCTCAGCCATCATCTTGTTTAGGTCGCCGCCTTTTGCTATATGAGTGCCATGACAGCGATATGTATTTGAAACTATATCTTCATCATTTAACACATCACATACCGCAGCTGCTGTAAATTCCTGACCTATAGAAAGATGAACTGGGCTTTTAACAACATCGGTAAAATAAACATCAACTATTAGCTCCTCAACTTTGCGGATTAGTTGCATGGTTTTATATAGTCGAGCAATTTTTTTATCTGTCAAAATGCTAACCTTTCGATTTTTTGTGCACGCTTTTATAACATCGTAGTTTATAAAGTGCAAAATATTATCGCATATACTCTTTTGCAGACTGTAGGTTTGTTATAATTTTTGTGGCTTTTGATTGGGAACTAGCATTACTAAGTAATAATAAATCTCTGATATTTGCAGCTATTCCTGCCTCTATATCACTTTCTTTATCGCCAATTAAAATTGATTGCTTAGGGTCTATATCAAATTCTGATATTGCTTGTAATATAAGCCCAGGCTTGGGTTTTCTGCAGTTGCAATCTATTTTAAATTCAGCAATTGTGCCATCTTTAAAATTATGGGGGCAGTGATATATTTTTTTAATAGGAGCGCCTTCTTCTTCAAAACGTTGTTTTAGCCACGAACTTAAAATATTAAAATCTTCTTCTTGAAAAATTCCTTTTGCAATTCCGCCTTGATTGGTAACTATAAATATTAAATAACCAAGAGATTTTGCATATCTGCAAAGATCAAAAATTCCATCTATAAACTTAAAACCATCAATTTTATGAGTATAGCCAGGATCGTGATTAATCACTCCATCGCGATCTAAAAATAATGCTTTTTCAGACATTTTGACTAACCATTAATTCTGGAATTTCACTTTGCGCTCGTGCATAGTCAGCCGGCACGCCTATATCTATAAAATAGTCGTTACTTAAAAATGACTGAGCGTTTATTGTTTTAATGTTTTTTTCTATAAAATCTGTTTCAAAAGAAAATTTTTCTCCCAAATCAGCTCCATCAAATATATCAGGAGAAACAACATATACTCCAGCATTTATATATCCTTGGCCGGATTTTCCCTTTTCACCAAAGGAGGTAACTATACCATCCTTGCTTTCTACACACCCATAACGAGAAGTATCTTCAACCGCCCTTAGAGCAATTGTAAGTTTTCCCTTATGGATTTGGTAAATTTCCTTAAAATTCATTTTTAAAAATGTATCGCCATTTAAAACTAAAACAGGCTTGTTGCTATTTAATTTTTGTAATGAATATTTAATTGCTCCGCCTGTGCCAAGAGGTTGATCTTCATCAGCATATTTTATTGAAATTCCATGGTAAGAGTTTTTAAAGTAATCTGTAATCACGTCCTTTTGATGATGAATCGATAACATAATTTCATCAACGCCAAAAACTGCCAGATACTCAATTAAATAGGCAAGAAAAGGTCTACCCCTAATTGGAGCCATAGGTTTTGGTACATCACTTATAACCTGCTTTAGCCGGGTTCCAAAACCTCCTGCAAGGATGATGGCTTGCATTGTCTATCCTGCCTGCCTTTTAGGATTATATTCAGCCCCAAAAATTTCTTCTTCTGCTAATGCACAGATTATATGCCCAAGAGTTATGTGACATTCTTGTATTTTAGGCGTTAAATCAGAAGGTGCGTTGATTGTATATTGGCAAAAAGGTGCCATTTTGCGTGCGTCTCTTCCGACAAAGCCAATTGTTGTTATATTTTTTTCTTTAGCTGATTTAAGAGCTTCAACAATATTGGCTGAATTGCCTGATGTTGATATACCAACAAATATATCTCCTTCCTGACCAATTGCTTCAATCTGGCGGGCAAAAACACGCTCATAGCCATAATCATTGCCGATTGCAGTCAATGCAGATGTGTCAGTTGTAAGTGCAATAGCATTTAGGCCAGGCCTGTCATAGCAAAGGCGGCTAACTAGCTCTGCTGCTAAATGTTGAGAATCAGCAGCGCTACCGCCATTGCCTGCAAATATTATTTTTTTGCCGTTTTGTAGCGCATCTATAAAAATTTTAGCAACAATTTCTACGCTGCTAAGCAGATTTTCATCTTTGAGCATTTTTTCTATAGTATCGCGTGAAGATGCTATCTGGCTTTTTATAAATTCCTGCATTATTAGCCCACTATTGAAATTTTAGATTTACGCTTTTTATTAATTATTTTCAAAGATTCTTCATCTTTTATATTTTCATCCTGTAGATGTATATAGTCGCGACGTACTAGTGATGTTTGAGAATATTGGCGAGGATCGTTAAATACAATCTGTGAGCCTGAATTTTCAAATTCAACAGGTATTATAAGCAATTCTTTTAACGCATCCATTATTGCCTGGTGATGTTCAGGTTTTGCAAAAAACATCATAAAACCACCGCCACCTGCTCCAAGAAGTTTTCCACCAATTGCGCCGGCATTATAGGCTTTTGCATAAATATCATCGATAAATTCAGGAGATATATTTTTTGAAAGACTACGCTTTAACATCCATGATTCATGTAATAAGCGGCCAAAATCTTCTAAATCTCCACCTTGTGTTAATATATTAAGACCAATATCAACCATTTTATGCATTTCATGAAGCTGACTCTGCTTTTTGGGTATTGATTTTATTTTATCTGCGGCAATTGTTGATGCGGTTCTTGAAACGCCTGTAAAAAATAATAACATATGCTTTTGCAAAGCCTGTCTGCGCTCTTGTGGCAGTATTACAGGCTGTACAACAAATTCACCATTTTGCATTATTTCAATTTTGTTTAGGCCGCCATATGCAGTGCTTATTTGATCTTGTACTCCAACATTTTCTTTTAAAATATCGCGCTCAATATGCACAGCCTCACAAGCTAGCTGTTTCTTTGTAGACATAATTCCGCGCAAAGCGTAAATACTATTTAACAGGCCAACTGTAAAAGCCGAGCTTGATCCAAGGCCTGAGCGAGCAGGTAGATCTCCCATATGTTGAATTTCAACACCACGCTGAATATTAAGATCATCTAAAATTGCTCTAACTGGAGGCATTTCGATTTCGGCTGGACTATCTGCATGCTCTATTTTTGACCATACTATACGATGTTTGTTCTCAAAAAACGGAGGAAGAAAGCGGCACATTACATAACAATGATGATTTATGGTAGTTGCAAGAACTGCTCCTCCATGTTCCTGATACCAATTATGATAATCGGTGCCGCCGCCAAAAAACGACATTCTATAAGGAGTTCTGCAAATAATCATATAGTTTGTAACCCAATGTTCTTTTGCCAGAAATTAGCACCACATGTAATTTATGTCAATTAACCTGAAAGATAATCAGGCTTTTTACTTATATATTTAGTCACTATCCACATTTAAAAAACCTTTTATTGTTTAAAATAAGGATAGGGACTATGCTCTGCATCCTTAAAAAAATTCCATAAAAAAGTTAGGGATAAATATTAAATGACTAAAAAGCGTGCATTAATTACTGGAATAACTGGGATGGTTGGCTCCCATATGGCAGATTTTTTATTAGAAAATACCGATTGGGAAATATATGGTATGTGCAGATGGCGCAGCCCTTTGGATAATATTTCGCATATAGTACCAAGAATTAATAATAAAGATCGCGTGCATCTGGTTTATGGAGATTTGCGTGATTATATATCTATTGAGGATGTTATCGAGCAGAGCAAACCAGATTATGTATTCCACCTTGCAGCTCAAAGTTACCCGAAAACCAGCTTTACTTCTCCTTTAGATACTTTGGAAACTAATATTCAAGGCACTTCAAGAGTTTTGGAAGCTTTGCGTAAAAGTGATTATAAGAATGCTATTATTCATGTATGTGCATCATCTGAAGTTTTTGGACGAGTGCCAAAGGAAAAGCTGCCAATTGACGAAGAATGCACATTTCATCCGGCGTCTCCATATGCAATTTCCAAAGTTGGGACGGACTTGATAGGCCGTTATTACGCTGAAGCTTATAATATGACTGTTATGACAACTCGCATGTTTACTCATACCGGGCCACGCAGAGGAGATGTTTTCGCAGAGTCGACATTTGCTAAGCAAATTGCTATGATCGAAAAAGGATATCAGGAGCCGGTAGTTAAAACTGGAAATCTTGATTCATTAAGAACATTTGCCGATGTAAGGGATGCTGTTCGTGCATATTATATGCTGGTTACAAAAAACCCTGTTGCTGGCGAATATTACAATATTGGTGGTACGTATACATGTACAATAGCTCAGATGCTAGAGCATTTGGTTTCTCTATCTACGGCTAAAGATAAAATAAAAATAGAGACTGATCCTGAGCGTTTGCGTCCGATTGACGCTGACTTACAGGTTCCTAATACTGAAAAATTTTATAAGCATACAGGTTGGAAACCAGAAATTTCATTTGAAGAAACTATGCATGATCTATTAGAATACTGGCGTGCCCAAACAGATAAATCTAACGCTTATTTGGTAAGATAATGTTATTTAGTCGTGCTTTTCCAAGAAAATCTTTGTTTTTACGCATTCGTCAAATGCTGATATCAAAGTTCTTTATACCTATGATATGTCGTCGTGATGAAAAATTATCTTCTGAATATGATGAAGTAATTTCAAAAATTTCACGCGGTACTTTGCCTCTTGTAAGTAAACTTATTTCAAATAACCTTCTCAAAGGTGAATATCAAAAAACACATATGCTGATTACTCATGGCAGAGGCGGAGGTGCTGATCAATATGTTCATATGGCAGCAGAAAAATTTGAGAACCAAAATATCCGCACATTCATATTAACTTATAATTTTATTGCTAAAAAGCTTATAGTTAGTCGTAATAACATTAATAAGAACGAGGAAATAGAGTTCTCTCTTCCTGATGAAATTCCGCAATTTATATCTTTTTTAAATAATCAGAAAGTTTCTAAAATACAAATTAACCAAACGCGGTTTTTTCCAGAATATTTTGTCTGGAGTTTGCCAAAAATTGCAAAATTAATAGGAGCAGATCTTGAATATTTTTTCCATGATTTTTTAACAATCTGCCCAAGAATGCATTTGGTAAATAATTCTGGAAGATATTGCGAACTTCCTGATGAAGATGCCTGTAATAAATGTCTTGATGATAATGGTGTATTAACTACTGCGCCGGCTGATATAGAAGACTGGCGTGAAAATCAGGGGCGGCTATTGTCTCACATGAAGAAATTTTATGCGCCATCTGCTGATACTGCTTTAATAATAAATAAAGTATTTCCTGACATTGAAATAAAAACGGTGCCTCATAAAGAGTCTTTTGATGATGTTAAATTCCCAAAATATATTGCCCATAAAAAAGATGAACGTTTGCGGGTTGCTGTGGTGGGAGCATTGAAGTTACTTAAGGGAGCTGATGTAGTATATAGATGTATTGAGGATGCGCATAAGCGTAAATTGCCAATAGATTTTGTTATAGTTGGATATAGCATTTACGATAAGAAGTTAGCAGATTTCCCTAATGTTGAAATTACTGGCAAGTATAGTGATGCCGATATTTTTGAAATATTAAATGATAGAGCGTGTCATGTAGCATTTTTTGCATCAGTTTGGCCTGAAACTTTTAACTTTGTATTTACCCGTACAACTTTGTCGAGTCTTTACCCTGTTGCATTTGATATTGGAGCAATAGCTCAAAGGATAAAGGCAATAGGGTGGGGTAAGGTTTTGCCGATGTCAATGATTGACGATCCAAAAGAGATAAATGACTCATTGCTCAATTTAAAAATTACTAAGCCTTTAAAGAAAATATTTTCAATGGTAAGTGATGCATAATTTAGATATTTTACTGTTAGTTGTTGGAACTGCCTGCTTTATCATATCAACTTTAGGGACGCGCCTTGCCTTAAAGATTCTTTTGAAAACAAATATAATGGATATTCCAAGTGAGCGTAGTAATCATAAGCAACCTGTGCCACGTGGTGGTGGCGCTGCTATAGTGGATACTATTATTTTGGGAATAATTTTTTCATCCATATTTATAGTTGGTGATTTTTCTTCTATATGGCCAATCTTAGCTGCATTATTTTTATTATCTGTTGTATCATTTTTTGATGATATTAAGGGTTTATCACCAGCTCCAAGATTTTTAGTTCAGATAATATCTGTTGCCATAGGAACATTTGCACTACAAAAATCTAGCGGCCTTTTATTTGGAGGTTTTTTTCCACCTTTGATAGATGCAATTATAGTTGGTTTTATATGGTTGTGGTTTTTAAATCTTTATAATTTTATGGATGGTATTGATGGTTTAACAGCAAGCCAGACGGTGTGTATTTGTGTTGGAATATTCCTCGTTTCTCTTTTTAGTGGCAAGGCAGATCAGACTTTTTTCTTTTATCCGGTTATAATCGCAGCATCAGCAATTGGTTTTCTTAGTTTAAACTGGCATCCTGCAAAAATATTTATGGGTGATGTTGGTAGCGTTTCTTTGGGGTTCTTGCTCGGCTGGCTGTTATTAAAGCTTGCTATTAGTGGGCATTATATAGAAAGCTTAATAATACCAGGATATTACTTGCTAGATAGCGGTATAACCATATCAAAAAGAGCCTTTAATCATGAAAAAATATGGTTGCCTCATTCTAAACATTATTATCAGCAAGCTGTTAGAAATGGAAAAACTCATAATCATGTGGTAGAATTGATAATCTGCTGTAATATTGTGCTCGTGCTACTTGCAATTTTTGTTTCAGTATTACCAGGTAATAGTCTGTTTTATGTTATAGCTGCAATAGGCTCAGTTGCTATATTACTTAACTATTTTAAATTGCCCGCTGTTAAATAAATTAAGAGGTAGATATGGATATAATTAATCAGCTTATTGATAAAATAAATCAGATAAGTGATCCTACAATAGTATATATTGTGGGGGCGGGGTTATTTCTAATATTTGTTCTGTTTATTCGTTCAATATTACAACTTATTATGATCTTTGCGGTAATATCGTTACTGTTTTTTGGATGGACTTATATTTCAGGAGGAACGCTTCCTAAGCTTGACCTAAAAAATATCAGTTTTTCATTTGAGTCATCAAGCGGGTCTTCTTCTGGAAGCTCATCTGATTCTCCTGATATTCTAAGGAAAATAGCAGACTTTTTTGCTGATTTTAGTATAAGTGATAAGATAAAAGAGAGTTTGAAAGAGTTAGATTTTAAAAAATCATCAGATGATAGCTCTTAATCTAAAAATTATATCTTCTGATTCTGGCTAATTCTTTTTATAAATTCATTGAATATAAAAATTAAACATACAGATGCAATCCACCAATTCTGCCAGGCACCATAGCCAGTAAAGCTTATTGCAATATATGATATTAAGGTAGCAACAGAAGCCGACTTAAGATTAATATCATATTCAAAATATTTATCTATTTGCTTTAGAAAAGATAGTAATAGTCCGATATATAGTAAAAGACCTGTAGCACCAAGTTCAAGCCATATTTGCATTATATTATTATGCGGATGAAGGGGTAATAAATGCCAGCGATTACCGGGTATGTTGGGATCTCCTCGGCTAACGTGAAATATATCAGGTAGCTCCTGGAAGGTTCTTGATGAATTTAGTCCCCAGCCAAATAATGATTTTTCCTGCGCCTTAGTTGCCGCATAATCCCATATATAAAGGCGATGCTCGGCAGATAATGGTAATGATTTTGGTAGGTTATCAACAAATAAGTCAACATCTATAAGTGAAATAACTATTGGTGTTGATATAGTTATAATAATTACTCCTGTTGAAATTATATAAAGCCAGTAATTTCCAGAATATCTTACTATAAAATATGCCAGAAAAGCGCATATTAGGCCAAGAGATGTAGAACTGCTTTCTAATGGAAATATTGTGATAAAAGATATCAATAAAAGCAATATCCCAAGGAAATATTTTTTATTAATAATAAAATATCCAAATATCATCCAAATACTAACAGCGATATAGCTTAAGCCGCGATTTAAATCATATATTTTAAATTCATAATTTTCTTTATGGGCTCTTATAAAATTGCTGTTAATTATTCCATTTGTTAATGATTCAAAATTAACTGCGATCATGGCAATAATAACACCTGATATTGTAGATATTAACAGTACATTTAATTTCTCTAGCGGAATTTCTTTTAAATATTCTATCGATACTATTGTTCCAATATATAGTAATAACAGTCTTATCCAGAGATTGAAAATCTGAACATTACTTGCTGACCATAAATATGTCATTAGCGCATAAATTAAAAATATGACGCATATTTTTTTTGCCGGCGCGTTAAATAATAGGTTAAATTTTTTATCTTTTATCAGGGATATAATTGGTATTATAGCTGCTATAGCAAATATGGTTGCAACGCCTACGCCTGAAAAAACAGCAACTAATGGGCAGGTTGCAGTAACGAATATTAAAATATAATAATATGCTTTTATCATATAACTTTTATATAGAGATTTTTTATAAAAGACACTTTAACATTTGCTACAGCTAATAAATATATGTTATATACTCGCTCACATTCTTAATGTGTCGGAGCGTAGCGCAGCCTGGTTAGCGCACTAGTCTGGGGGACTAGGGGTCGCTGGTTCAAATCCAGTCGTTCCGACCATCCGTCAATCCAGCAAGCTGGGGCTCTTCGTTAAAAACGGGGGCATTTAATCTGTTATAAACTACGCACATAGTACTCTGACTCTTTTACGATAATTTTCGAAATTATGGAAGCAAAAAGCCCTACGTTGAATGAGTTTCATTTTTCTGTGGAACCCTTCAGTGATACCATTAGTTTTTGAGAATCTCCACATTCGCACTATTTCTTCACTCCAGCTCTGCAATGACTTTGCTAGTTTTTTACATGCGGTAAATCCGAAAGTAAGAATAATAAAATCTCAGAGCTATCTTTTCCTGCCAATAGTTATGTGCAGGTGCGATTTAAACCTAACTTCCTACATGGTTTTGAAGGTCAAAGCTTCGCAGCTATTTCAATGCATTATACGGATAAAGACGAAATAAAAGCATTGGGAGGAGATATGAGCGCGATTGTCTCGCCAGATGCTATGGAGGCTTTAACTCAAATTGTAGACCAGTCTAAGATAGATATAATTGCCGAAGATTATGCAAGAGATATATCTAAAATGGCTACGCTAGATAAAAGAGGAAAAATTTCTTCTCGCTTATAGACCTTTTAAAAGCATATTTACAAGACCTATTAAATAAGCTATAATTAGGTCGTTAATGTAATTTTGAGATATGTTATGACTGATATGGTATTATCCAACATGACCGCTAGTATAACTGAGCTAAAGAAAAACCCGATGGAAACTATAGCAAGTGCCGAAGGTGCGCCTATTGCTATATTAAACCGTAATAAGACAGAGTTTTATTGCGTTCCAGCAAGTATTTATGAGGATATGCTTGAAAGGCTCGATGATCTCAAACTTGCTGACATCATAACAAAGCGCACCGGACAAAAGGAAATAGAAGTAGATTTTGATGATCTATAAAATAACATTCTTAGAAGATGCTTTAAAAGAATGGAAAAAACTTCCTGAAGATTTAAAAAAGCGTTTTAAAAGCAAGCTAAGCGAGCGCATGAAAGAGCCAAGGGTTAAATCATCGGCTCTTCATGGTATGCGTGATTGTTATAAAATAAAATTTAGAGCCATAGGATATAGGCTGGTTTATAAGGTCTATGACGATAGATTAGTTATACAAATTGTTGCTGTCGGCAAGCGTGATAAAAATATTGTTTATAAAAGAGCAAAGGACAGGGTATAGATACACGCTCTATTTCTTTTTTTTATTAGCTGTATAAGTAAAGACTTGATCTGACTCACTTATATCTTCAAAACTAAATAAATAATTCGGATAAACTTTAGAGTACTATAAATTCTTACAAGTTTGCTAAAAGGCGGCTTGCGGCTTCTGTCAAAATAATAGGCATGGGTTCGCTCCGGTTATATCAGATACTCTTGCGACCTTAGCATCACTTATTCCAGGCTCTCTAGCTTTTCCTCTAATAATTTTTACTATTTCAGTCATAGATAATATATTGTTCATATTAATTTTTATGAAAAATACACATATCAAATTATTGAGAAACTAGGTGGCGACAAAGAAGTGCTCTTAAATCTTCTTGATGCTGGTTCTAAATAATTTCACTCGTTGCGACCAGCCTTGCTATTACTTTAATAAATGTTTATATGTCTGTTTTTCAGCGGAGTAAAATTTTTTTTTAGGTGTTAAAGTGCTTAATTTTTTTATTGGAGAGTATGCATCTGTATCAACAGCAATAGAGTCTCAGCATACCAGTGTTTTACGTATTAGAAATCAAAATAGAGAGAATAATGCTTTGTTAGGGCTTTTGTCTTCTAACTCATCTTTTAATTTGGGTGCTTATAGTAGCGGATCAAGCGCTTCTTTGAGTATGTCAAATATGCAGGTGGCAGAAATTTTTATTGGTAATTTTACTCAAAATAATGAAAACGATAATATTGAAGAGACTCAAATATATGGAAGTTTTTCAAGAGATATTAATAAAAACTCCAGAGCATATCTATCTGACGAAGAATTCAATAATATGAGTTATAAAGTACCGCCGGCAATAGCATTTAAAAATAAAGCCCGCTTATAAAAACGAGCCTTATTTATTTCATTATATAGAATATTTCCTAAGATTTTTCTTTTACCAATTCAATCTTAGAATCTTTTATCAAGCCATTTACAAAGTCAACAATAGCCTTTTGAGACATTGTTTTTATAAGTTGAACACGAACTTTTTCATATGGCTCTGCTTTTGCTTCGCGAGAATCATCAAGTTTGATTATATGCCACCCTGATGGAGTTTCTACAGGAGATGAAATGCCACCTTTTTTCAAGGAAAGAGCAGCTTTTGCATATTCTGGATTTAGTTTTTCAACTAATACATATCCTATCTTGCCATCTCTATCAGCAGTTGCCTGATCTATTGAATGTTTTTTTGCAAGACTGGAAAATGAAGAACCAGAATCAAGCTTTTTTACTATAGCTTTTGCCTCTTTCTGAGTTTTTACCAATATATGAGAAGTATCAATTTCTTTCTTGCCATCTATATGATTCTTTAACTGGTCGTAATATTTTTTTACCTTGTCTTCTGTAATAAGGCCGCTTACCACGTTTGATAGAACGGTATCTTTTAGAATTTGCTTCCTATACATTTCTATTCGTTCCTGTATTTTTGAATCATCCTCAAGATCTTCTTTCAGCGCCTGGTCAAGTAAAGCCCTTTGGCCGGCAATTTCACGAATAGTAAAAATTTTAGATTTTTCATCAAGAGAGTCAAAGTCAGCATTTGGGTTATTTGAAATAGCTTTTAGCCTATTATCAGCCTCTTTTTTATACACAGGAGAACCATCGATTGTGCCAACAACAACATCGTTTGAGCTGTCGCTTTTAAATGTTGAAATAATCAATATTATTGCAACCAATAATATTGATGCTGATATTATCATTATTTTTGAACGGTTTTTTCTTGAGCGTGGTGAAAGGGCCATCAAAATAGTCTCCTAAAAATATAAAAATTTATAGTTGTTTTCTCTGCATAAAAGCAATGGGATTGATAAAGATAAACACATAGTCAGCTAATTACAAGATAAAATCACTCGCATTTTAGGCTATATCCCAACAGATCATTCCACTTATATTCCCACCCTTTATAATGACCCATATCAGGTAAGATTGTCATTTGTGCGCACGAGCCTGAATTAGATCTTGCTCTTTGTACGAACTTCTTTGTTATATCAGATGGAACCGTCATATCTTTAGCGCCGGAAAAGTGATGCTGTGGTATATGTTTTACCTTTTCAGCTACATTAATAGGATTTAAAGAGCCATCAAGAAAAGTGGCATTGTGAAGATCTGTAACTGCTTTATGATCAAGATTTCCAGCAACTGTTCGTATGCTTGCAACATCATTCCTGCTAGCTGCAACCAATATGGCAACTGCCGCTCCGCCAGAATATCCTATAAGGCTTATTTTATTATTATTCTTGTTAAAATAGTCAATAGTCTGATTAAATGAATCTATAACTTCTTGTGAAAATGTTTTTTTAAACCAATATTCAGAAGAGCATTTTTTGTCCAGATCGTGGTCGGTATATTGACAAGGTCTTGCTATATATAAAATATTTGGATATGCGGTATCTTCGGCGGCAAGCTTTAAAGCAACGGGATCTCTTGGGGTAGGGTTTGTCGCAAGTTGCCTTGGAGTTACCCAGCTTGCGCCATCGCCTTCAATATAAACTCTTATTGGTCTTTTATCGTTACCGATCTTGCTATATGTGGTAAGTATGAAGTTATCAGTTCTTACCAATAATTTTCTTAGATTGTTACCTGTCGCCAACTTTGATGCAGTGGCTTTGCGGTCATTTATGGTGGAGCATGCCAAGATAGAAAAAATCAAGCAGCAGGCAAGCATAGTTTTTAATATATACTTACCTGCCATATTATATGAAAATTTTATATTCATAATATTTATGCAACAAGTATTGCGTTGGCCGCAAATACCTGTAACTGCCTTTGAATTAGCTGCTTTGTAACATTACGAAGCACTTCAGCATCTTCAATTTTTTTGCCATCTATATTAACATTTAGCTCGCCTTTTTCGGCATGAGAAATAATGAAATCAGTTAATTTTTCCAGATCATTACTACCATCTAAATATGATACCAGCACGCGTCCAAACAGATCAAGTGTAACGCTTGCATTTAGCTGGTTTGTCACGTTTGTTCTGGTTCTAACATGATTGCGGATAAGCTCTGACGCCTTAGGTTTTTCAGAAACTGTGTTTACAAAATCATAATCATGAGAATAAAATTTAACACTTCCAGCTAATATAAGGCGCTGTAAATCTGGTCTTATATCTACAGATTCATATCCTGTGCAATTAGAATCTTTAAGCTCCTGCCTGGCTTTCTCTATAATTTCGTCTATTAGAATTGGCTTTTTATTTTGGTTATGCAAAATTCTCATCGCGGCAATCATTAAAGGATTTGTAGTTCTGAACGCTTCATCCCCCGATATAGGGTTAATGAAGGATGCTTCTTCTTTATTACCGCTTTTTATAAATTTATCAAAACCAGTATTTTCCTCATCTTTTAATATAAGGGTTGTAGATAGATAAAAGCCATTAATATTATCTGGGACGATTGTACGATTTACCTCATTTTCCTTATGGCATATTATTGAAGCGCGAAAGCGTCTATTTCTAATAAAGTCCATATATTGTTCTGTTCTTACAACATCATTACTGGTCTGGCTTAATATGCTTGTTACATTTTCTGGCAGGTTGCCAACAAACATAGTTTGTATTTCAGAGTCACCTACATATCTAAGATTGTTGTCATCTGCCTTTTTCATGAATTCATAGAAGTAAAAAGATTTGTTATTTTCTTCAAGATGGTCGTGAGCCAGATATGCATCAGGCTGGTTTTCCAGTAGTTTTACTTCGTTTCTTATAAGATTTGTATATGGAGTATCACTATTTTCATTAGCATCCCTTATGAAGTTCAGAACCAATCTTGCCTGATGAACCTTGTCAGCTGGATTATCAAAATTTTCAGTGTGGTAAAGCATCATATCGCGAATGCTTTGTACCATATTCCATCCAGGAAGAGTGTTGTAGCTTATATATGCCAAGCCATTTTTTGACAGATTCTTATTGCAGATTTCAAATATTTTATCCTGAACATCTGTCGGCACCCATGATAAAACTCCATGCACTATTATATAGTCAAATGTACCAAAATTTTCATCTATATCAGATATAGACATTTGCTTTAATTCTATATTTTTAAGGCCAAGCTCATCTATTTCCTTTTGGCCGTTATCGATTTGCACTGAAGATAAATCTACTCCAACAATTTTAGTGTCAGGAAAATTTGTTGCTATTGGGATTATGTTTGACCCGCTTGCGCATCCCAGCTCTAATATGCGTGCATTTTTAAAGTCTGGAACGTTCATATTAAAGAATTTTGCAACGCTATAAAGTCTTTCTGGTTGAGATTGAGCATGTGAAGAATTTATATATGGTACTGTGTTGTAATCATTTGAATTAGCTGGTTTTTTTTCTGCGCTCATCTTTTCCTCTCTTTAAAGTAAACTATTATATACTCGATGTAATATGAATATTTCAGCCAAAATTGCTATATTATATGATTTCAAATGTCAAAATAAATATTAATAGTGTGCGTCTTCTTCATG
>JAOIVE010000010.1 GCA_028223895.1 Rickettsiales bacterium | reverse complement strand
ATCCTGCAAAAGCAAAGTTGCAAGTGATAAGCGACCAACTTGTGTGGTATAAATATTATTATCGGCAAGTACCCTAAGTACAATAGCAGTGGATGAAAGGGCAAATGCTCCACCAATAATTATTGAGGCGTTTAAGTTATTGGTAAAGAAATATGAAACAAAGCCTATAGCAAGAGAGGTTATAAGAACCTGGGCTGTTCCAAAGCCAAAAACATGAAATCGCATGGCCATTAAGCGCTCTATTGTAAGTTCAAGGCCAATTGCAAATAAGAGGAAAACAACTCCAAATTCTGCAATTACATGCACTTCTTTTGAATGAATAAACCCTGCGCCATATTCACCAATAGCTGCTCCTGCAACCAAATAACCCAAAACCGGGCTAAGATTTAAGCGCTTAAATATAGTTACTACAACCACTGCCGTTGCAAGAAGAGCAACTATTTTAGGTAGATATCCAAAATGTTCCATGTATAATCCCTATCGTTATAGTAAGGTATATAACATATTTATATATGGATTTCAGCATTTTTATGGAAGAAAAGAACGCAATTGTAACAGGGGCAGCAAAAAGGCTTGGAGCAGCTATAGCTAAAAGATTAGCAAATCTTGGCTGGAACATTGCTTTGCATTATAATAATTCTTATGACGAAGCCGAAAAAGTTGCAAAAGAAATTAGGAATATTGGAAGAAAAGCCTTTTTGGTAAAGGCGGATTTATCAGTTGATAGCGAGCTAAATACTATAATAGAAAAAGCCAATGAAGGTCTTGGAGAGTTGTCACTTCTGATAAATAATGCTTCGGCGTTTAATAATGATTTAATTGATAATATAACAAGAGAATCATGGAATAATCATATTGATACAAATTTATGGGCACCTTTAAAATTATCACAGGATTTTTCCAGACAATTATCTTATGATAAAAAAGGTCAGATTATAAATATGGTTGATTATTGCGTTTTGCGCATGCCAAATAATTTTCTTTCTTATTCTACAAGTAAAGCTGCTTTGTGGAGTTTAACTCAATCTTTAGGATTACAGCTAGCGCCAAAGATAAGAGTTAATGCGATTGGCCCGGGAGATACCTTGAAAAATCCACGCGAAAAGCAGGAGCATTTTGACAAAGCCTGCGCCTCCACTCCTTTGAAACATGGTTCATCGCCAGAAGAGGTTTGCGATACTATAGAGTATTTCCTAAAATCTAAATCTGTGACAGGGCAATTAATTACCTTAGATGGCGGCAAGCATTTGCTCGGCGGCGGATTTTATTAGATATTATTTTTTAATCTTACACTGTCATAGCGCGGCCTTTAGCATTATTTTGCTGTTGCTTTTCTATTTGCTCTGCTATGGATTTATTTTCCTGCCTGTTTAAATGTTGTGTAATAGCAGCGTCGGCAATAAAATAAATTGTTAGTACAACCATTCCAAAAGCTTGTGATAGAGCTGTACTGGTCTCACTGTTATTTTCATTTCCTAAGGCATTATTTGCAGTTCCATATGCTGCCAAGGCTGAAACTAATGGACCAATGACTAACCTTGTTGAAACAAGTGTATCTCTTAATGTGCGTAAATCTTTTAAAGAAATAACAGAATCTTTTGCCCATTGACCCCAGCTTTTTGCCCATTCGCTCCAGCTTTGATCTTTTTGGTGGTCTTCATCTTCTGTTTTGTCGGACATTAAATTATTAAAAAACTCTTCCAGCTTTTCTTGATCCTCTTGGGAAACTCTTCCTTCATTTTGGCTTGATTTATTTAGCAAGTTAATCATATCTATAGTTTTAGAAAGCAGCTCTTTTTCCTGAGCTGTTTGTTTTACATCTGCAATTACGACACCTATTATAGATGCTGCAGCAACAGGGATATTAGAAGTGTCAATGAACGAAGAAGAAGCAAGTCCTAAAAGGAATTTCTTTATATTAGGGTAACGCTGGCTTTCATTTTCTGTGTTTTGGTGAATTTTGCGCAATATTTCTTCCCTTGATTCTTCAGTCATGCCTTGAAATTTATTTATTTCCTCAATAAGTCCAGGATTTTTTAATAGCCTTTCTAATTCTGCCTTTAAATCTTTTACCTTATATCTTTCTTCAGCTATAACCGATGTGGTGGCAATTCCCGCTGTGGCCAATACATATGCCGGATTTGCTTTTAGAACTGCTAAAAAAAGTCCTCCTGCTCCTCCATTTAGACGCAGCCAGCCAAAAAGTTCACGCAATCTTTCATTTTTGAAACATATGCTTTCGGATTGTTCTTTTTCTTCAACTTCCTCTTCAGATATTTCTGTTTCTGGACTTTCATCAGAAATATCTATATCAATTAACTCTTCAAGCTCTTCATTATTTAACTTTTCTAACTCTTCTATAAGTTCATATTTTTCTTCGCGCTTCTTGGAGTTAATAGAAGTATATAGATTTACTAGTGCAAGTATTGCTGCTCCCCTGGCAATTTGCGCTGGCAAACTATTAAAGTATGGAAGAAAATTTGCATATACACTTGCCAAACCTAATAGTGGAACTGCCGATTCAAGAGCTATTCTTGTAATGCTCTCTCCTTTATATTCCTCACTATCTCCTGAAATGGTACTTTCAATAGCATCTTCTTTACCTCCCTCATTTTCAAGGGCAGATAATTCTATGTCTGAATCTTCTCTGCTATTACTGCTACTTATATCTTTTGAAGCTGATCTTTCTGTCGGCATCTTTGTCCCAAATTATTCTTAAGTAAATTGCCGATTGTAATTGATAAATATTACAAATTCTTTTCAATAAAACATTATTTCCATTTTATAGAACAGCCAATGCTCGATTTTTGAACTCTTGGGCCTTTATCAAGCTGAGCAACCTGCGCCATAGCGTTAAATAAATCTCTTGTAGCGTTAGGATTGTCATTCATTCCTGAATCATCAAGGCGTCCACGATATTGCAGTTTCAAGTCTCGATTAAATCCAAAAAAGTCAGGAGTGCAAACAGCGCCGTAATATTTAGCAATATTTTGTGTCTCATCATAAAGATAAGGAAATTGAAAATCATTTTCCTTGGCAAATTTTTTCATATTCTCAAATGAATCTTCTGGATATTCATTCGCATCATTTGACATTATAGCAACGGAGTTGATGCCTAAAGTTTTTAGCTCATTTGCATCGCGAGTTATTTTTTTTGCAATAGCTTTAACAAAAGGGCAGTGATTGCAAATAAACATTACAAGCAGGCCATTTTCTCCTGCAACATCTTTTAAAGAATATTCCTTTTCGTCCACTGATTTTAGTTTGAAGTCGGGTGCTTCAAATTCAAAATCTACTGGTGGTGTTTCTAAAGCTGCCATTATTTTTCCCCATATATTTTTTCTAATTTATGCCAAAATAAAAAACCATTCAATGAGCATATTAATGTAATTATAAAAAACAACATTGCAATAGTCACTCCAAGTTCGGGATCTAAACCTAAAAAATCTGCCCCATAAAGAAAAGTTAACTCCCTTAATCCTACCCCACCAATGGATATTGGTATAATTGCAAATATCGATGAAATCATGAATAATATTATGTAATCTGCATATAGACTGGCTTCAAGTCCATATAAGATAAAAACTACGCAAATTATATTAAGTAGTTGAATTATAAAAGAATATGGAGCTGCCTTTAATGCAGTTTGATATGATTCTTTAAGCAATATCTTTGTGGAAATAAAATATCCGCTAAATAAAATTATAAGGCATATTGCCATCAATATTGGAGCGTAATTTATAAAAGAATAAGAAGAGCTAAATGGAAATATAGCTATTGCAAAGAATATTAGAAATAAAAGGCCGCTGGCGCGATCAGATAAAATTAAGCGAAATGCTGTGAGTTTAGGAAAATTAGCTATTTTTTTTACCAGATAGATTTTATAGCCATCGCCGCCAATTCCTCCGGGTAAAACGTTATTTAGCAGCATGCCTGTAAAATAAAAACCTATGCTGAATTTATGGTTAAAATACAGACCTTTAGATGCAAAATAAAAGCGAGTTCTGTAAGAGCTGACTAATTGCGCGGTTAAAAGTGAAATAAATGCAAATATAAGTGACAGGCTATCTATGTTTTTTAGATATTGAGATATTCTATCAAGATCAGCATTTTTGTAAATAATGTAGAAAGCGCACGCTATTACAATTAGTTTAGCTGAAAAAATTATATGATTTTTTTTAAGCACCATCAACTTACCGTTAAGTTAAACGAGTCTTTTTTCCGCCTTTATATTTTGCCTTAATATTATAAGGTTTTTTATTTTGAGAGCCATAATATGTGCGCATTAAAAGCTCTGCTATAAAGCCAGTAGTCACAAGCTGGACGCCAGTAATTATAAGTAATATTCCAACATAAAATAAAGGCCTGCCGCCAATATCACTGCCAAATATTTTTAAAATTAGCAAATATGTTTCAATTAAACTACCCGCCAAAAATGAAAAAGTTCCCATAGTTCCAAATAGATGCATTGGCTTCTGGCGGTATTTTAATAAGAAAACCATAAGCATCAGATCGCTAATTACTCTAAAAGTGCGCCCAAGGCCGTATTTAGCAACGCCAAATAGGCGAGGGTGGTGCTTAACATTAACCTCAGCGATTTTTGCCCCTTCCATGCTTCCTAATATTGGAATAAAGCGATGAAGTTCGCCATATAAATCAAGCTGTTTTGCAAGATCGCTACGGAAAACTTTTAGAGTGCAGCCATAGTCGCTAATATAAACTTTGGTAATTTTTCTTATTAATATATTGGCAATTTTACTGGGAATTTTGCGCAATAAAAAACCATCCTGACGTTTTTGACGTATACCTGCGACAATATCTAAATTCTCTTTTTCAAGCTTTTCCAGCATCATTGGAATATCTGAAGGATCGTTCTGCAAGTCACCATCTAATGTAGCAATAAAAGTTCCGTTGGCAGCGTCAATTCCAGCAGCCATAGCAGATGTTTGTCCGAAATTGCGAGAAAATACAATCAGGCGTATGTTATCATTTGATTTAGCTAATTCATTTACCTTATCAGGAGTTCCGTCACAAGAGCCATCATCTACAAATATAACTTCATGCTCTATATCTTTTAACGCATTTTTTAACGCGTCAACCATAGGAACAATATTTTCATTTTCATTATATACCGGAATAACAATTGATAAGTTCATATCTGATCTCTATAAAATAAGGTAATCAGATAATACATGTAATCATTTGAGCTTCAACTTTTAAAAATGAGTTTATTTATGGCAGAAGTAAAATTGGATAAAGAAATTCTCGATATATTAATATGTCCAGTTAGCAAAGGTGCTTTGGAATATGATCCAAAAAATAATGAGCTTATAAGCAAAGAAGCAGGGCTGGCATATCCTGTAAGAGATGGAATAGCTATAATGCTTCAGGAAGAAGCCCGAAAAATCAAATAATATAAAAGCTACAAAAATACTGTAAGTATTTATTCGCCAGACATTATTCTTTCAACTAGTTGTTCTACAGTTGGAATGAAGCCATTTTCATAAAATGGATCTTTCTTGAACATAAATGCATTATGACCGGCAAACATTAACTGATCTTCTAAATCACCAACTCCGTGAGCAGCATCTTGTAGAGTTTTCTGTATACAGAAACTGCGAGGATCGGCTTTTTTACCAGTATTATAATCATCATGATCTTTCCAGTTGCTAAACCTGCAATGACTCAAGCAACCCATACAGTTTACCTGATCTTCATGAATTTCAGCAGCTTCCTTTGAATCTACAAACATCAAGGTTGAATCGGGAGTTTTCATTGGAGAGTCATAACCCTCTAATACCCATTTGTCAGCTCTGTCTTTATCTTGTAGTTCAAGATATACAGGACGGCCTCTTGGTCCAAATTTAAATTCTTCGGTTAATACGCCTTCTGGCTTGGAAGAGTAGGGAACCTGACGTTGTTTGCGCCCTTCAAGACGTGCTAAAAGTCTGTTTTTGACAGCTGAAGAGTAAAAACCTGTAGGGCTGAAGCGATTAAGTAAAATATCGCCCTCATCTAATGTAAGAAGACGTTTTTTCCAGGCTTCAGGGACAGGACTTTCCTGTGTCAATATCGGTCTGGTGCCAAATTGGAAAGCCACAGGCCCAATTTCCGGATTATCAAGCCAGTTTTCCCAATCTTTAAGGAACCAAACTCCTCCTGCCATAACAACAGGAACTTCATTTAGCCCCACCTGATTCATAAATTTTCTAAGTTCTGCAACACGAGGATATGGATCTTCTGGTTTTTTGGAGTCTTCACTGTTTGAAAGGCCGTTATGTCCGCCAGCTAACCACGGATCCTCATATACAACTCCACCTAGTAAGTGTGCGCATTTACTATATGAGCGTTTCCATAGAGCGCGAAATGCCCGCATGGAAGAAACTATAGGTAAGTAATAAACATTATGTTTTTCAGCAATTTCTGCAAGCTTATAAGGCATTCCTGCACCGCAAGTTACACCATGTACCAGCCCTTTTGCTCCTTCAAGAACATTATCTAATACTTCTTGTGCTCCACCCATTTCCCACAATACATTTATATGTATGCGTCCATTTCCGCCAGACATGTCATGAGCTATCTTTGCCTGCTCAATACCACCACGAATTCCCATTTCTACCAGCTCTCTGTGGCGCTCAATCCGAGTCTTGCCTTTATATACAACAGGTATAGGGTTGCCATCTTTATCATAACTATCAGGATTAACGCCGGAAAATGTGCCTACAGCACCAGCCTTTGCAAAAGCTCCTGATGTTGCGCCATTTGACACTGCGACACCCTTACCGCCTTCAATAATTGGTAAGACCTCTTTGCCGCTTATAACAAGTGGTTTCAAGTTTTTTAGCAAAATTCCTCCTAGAGATATGCTTAAAATTTATCAGAATAATACTGAAAAGGTTTCAAGATAAAAGGATTATTTATTTATTTTTATCGATTGTATTAGATATGTAACTATGTTGGATTATTATTTATTGTAAGAGAGTAGGGTTATTAATCCTCTGAAGTGCTGTGTTCTATAAGAAATCTCATGCCACCAATTATTTTTTCTACACAAGCTTCATCTTTATTTGTGTTTCCAAGTGGAAGTAAAATTTGTCTATATTTAATTACGCCACCATTTGCAGCTTTATAGATATTTTCTTCTATGAGTGGTTTTTTGCTTTTTACCACTTTAGTATATCGCTCTGTTTCGGTTTCTAAAAATCCGGTTATTAAGTTTTTAATATAAAGTCCTGTTTCGCTGTGTATATGTTCTGGACTCAGGTTTTTCCCCCTATATTCAAATGAAAATCCATATTCGGAAATTAGCGGTATTATTTTTATTATAAAGCTATCGTCCCAGACTTCTGAAATAATAGATTTATCTATGTCGTCTGGTTCAGGAAATACCCTTGTCCCTCTGGCTTTGTCCCATGCATCATATAAAATTTCTGTTATTCTATTATGCTTTCCCGGTTCCATTTTACCCTGATAATCTTTATATTTTGCCTATTTGTAACAAATGTGTTATAATAAGCTTCTGTTGCTTTAGTGACTATTATATGGGGGGAGTATTAAATTATTATTAATAAAACGATATTTATAACATTGACTATGCTTTGTCGTATGTTGTAGTTTATCGTTGATTATAAGTAATTTAATCAGATTGTATTATTATGTGGGCACCAATTCATAACGATTATTTATATAGCTTTGTTGAAATGCAGCGCTTTGCGATGGGGCCTTTGCGGACAATTGCGAAGTTTAATAAAGAAGTATTAGGTGGAGATATATTCAATAACAGAGCTTTGCGTACTGTGTCTGCTGGCTTTGAAATGTTTGAACGAATAACCAGAAATTATCCCAAGCCTGAATTTGGTATAAAAACCATTCTGATTGGTGATAAAGAGATTAAGATTAAAGAGAAAATCTTAATTAAGAAGCCTTTTTGTAATTTAGTACATTTTGAGAAGGTGGAAAAATTAAATCTTCCTAAAATACTGGTTGTAGCGCCTATGTCTGGGCATCATGCTACTTTACTAAGAGGCACTGTAGAAGGTTTGTTGCCTCACTTTGATGTTTATATAACTGACTGGATAGATGCAAAGCAAGTTCCTACAGAAGAAGGAGCTTTTCGTTTTGATTGTTTTGTTAATTATTGTATAGAGTTTTTTAGGCATATTGGTAAAAACTTAAATGTACTGGCGGTTTGTCAGCCTTCAGTTCCGGTGATGGTGGCGGTTTCTCTTATGTCTGAAGAGAAAGATCCGTTTACTCCTAAAACAATGATGCTGATGGGAGGGCCTATTGACACTCGTAAAAGCCCTACTGAAGTTAATGATTATGCTGCCGAGCGTACGATAAACTGGTTTGATACAAATGCTATAACCAGAGTTCCGGTAAATTATCCGGGTGCAGGAAGAAGGGTTTATCCGGGATTCTTGCAGTTAGCCGGCTTTATGGCAATGAATCTGAAAACTCATATTGATGCGCATAATGATCTTTATTCGCATTTAATAGAAGGTGATGGCGAAAGTGCTGATGCGCACAGAAAATTCTATAATGAATATTTAGCAGTTATGGATTTGCCGGCGTCTTTTTATGTTGAAACAGTTGATATTGTATTTAAACAGCATTTACTTCCCAGAGGCAAGTTAATGGTAAATGGACGCAATGTTGATCCAACAGCCATTAAAAATACTGCCTTGCTTTGTATAGAAGGGGAAAGGGATGATATATCCGGGCGAGGTCAGACAAAGGCTGCGATAAATGTTTGTAGTAATATTCCAGATTCCAAGAAAGAATATTACTTACAAAAAGGTGTCGGACATTATGGTATTTTTAACGGAAGACGCTATCGTGAGGAAGTAGTTCCTGTGATAGTGAAATTTGCTAAGAAGCACTGTAAATAAAAGCTTACTTTTTAAATCTAGTCAGATATTTCGGTACTATTGATTCAAGGCTTTTAGGAGTTATTTTTAAATCCTTAAAGCTGAGTGCTTTTTCATTAACCAAATTATTTATTTTAAGCAATTTTACCTGATCTCTTGTCAGTAGTGGATTTGGCATTAGTTCCATGAAAAACGCCTGAATAGTTGCAAGTGAAAATGGAATGGATATAAGCAAGCATTTGCGTTTAGTGTATTTAAGTACAAGCTCCATAAGTTCTTTGAAACTATATATTTTAGGGCCGCCAAGCTCATATATCTTGCCATTTGTTTTTGGCATATTTATCGATTTTACAATTGCCTGGGCAACATCAGCAACATATACGGGTTGAAACTGGCTTTTTCCTCCTCCAAATAATGGAATAACAGGAGAGTAGCAAGCAACTTTAGCAAAAAGATTGAAGAAGTTATCCTTTGTTCCAAACATTATACTTGGCCTGAAAATAACTGCATTTGGATATGCGGCAATAACAGCTTTTTCGCCGTTTGCTTTTGATCTTGCATAAATAGATTTGGATGGCTGATCTATTCCTAAAGCTGAAACGTGAATGAGCTTTTTTATATTTGCTTTGTATGACTCTTTGGCAATATTTTCCGCGCCTTGCGCATGTACAGCCGTAAATCTGTTTCCTCCCCTTGTGTGCATTATCCCCACAAGGTTTATAACGGCATAGCTACCTTTAATTGCAGACTTAACAGATTCGTTATCTGTTATATTTCCATATACGCTAACTAACTTACCAAGTGGAGATGCCGGCTTTATATTATTTGCAGACTCTGGGTTTGGAGATACAATTTTTACCCTATAGCCAGAGTTTAATAATTTAGATACAACATGCCTTCCTAAAAAGCCTGAACCACCAAATACTGTAACTGTCTTTTGTTCCATTATTCTAACGAATATTAAGTTTAAGTCTGATAAGGATATATGTTGTTGCAACTTTTGGCTATAATTTTTAAGTCAAAAGTGATTAGTTTATATTCTGATTGTAAAAAAGATATGGCAATATTCTTTCTTTGAGTGTATCAGAGTGGCCAGTTATTCTAAATTTATGTGTAGAAATATGAAGTTTTATTTGGTTCTTTTTATAATTATATTTAATTTTATTGGCGCTGCTTTTGCTCAGAGCTCAAAAGGTGTTAATGGTCTTCCGGTTTTTCAGAATGATAAAAACCTTCCTGTATATGAAGATTTTAGAAATGGAGGCTATAAAAAAGATTTGGAAAAATTTCAGCAGTCGGTCTTTTTATTAAGGCAGCAGATGGACAAAATGGAATTTATGTTAAGACAAAAATCTGTGCAGGATGCCGCGGCTCTGAAAAAGTTAGAGGAAAAAATAGAAAAGCTGATTGATAAGCCTTTTGTAAATAGTGGTGTTTCTTCATCTAAAAATGGTGGTAACAGTTATAAAAGTGATCCTGATATTAAAAGCAGATTTTATAGAGTTCTGGAAAAGCTTGAATATATACCTATATGTACAAATTATTATATGTTTACATCTCAATGTGTAGTTAATGAATTCACTCCTCTTTCTAATTGATTGAAATAAATGAATAAATTTTTTCATAAAACTTATTAAACTAATGATTGCGTTAATGTTTTATTAAGAAACAGTTGTTATTATTAAGAATATGAGACAGAGATTTTATTGGGAGTCCCGCCTCGATTTATCTCAAAATCTTAAAAAAGTTCGATCAGGTAGATGTAAGTAACTTTTTATAAATCCAAAAGTGCATTGTCAGGTAGACATACTCTTTTTAGGAAACTAAGAAGGGGAGCTATTTAATTCAGGTAGATAATGTACTGGCTCTTTGGATTATAAAAACTCGTTTACCATGTAGGTCGACGAGTTTTTTTATGATATTTTTATTCTTGCGGCAAGAGTCCGCGTGCTTTATCTATATATTCAATAAAAATAAAAAAGGAACATAATGTCTTATACTCTATATAAAGGTGATTTGCCTGATAATCTTAAATTTACCGGTTCTGTAGCAATTGATACAGAGACTATGGGTTTGAATAATAATAGAGATAGGCTTTGTTTGGTTCAGCTTTCATCTGGTGATGGTAAAGCGCATATTGTGCAGCTTAATCCTGATAATTATGACGCTCCAAATCTTAAGGCGCTGATGACAGATAGTTCAGTTATTAAAATATTTCATTTTGCAAGATTTGATGTTGCTGTAATAAAAAAATATTTAGGCGTGGTTACAGCTCCTGTTTATTGTACAAAAATTGCTTCTAAACTGGTTCGCACCTATACAGATTCTCATGGACTGAAAAATATTTGCGAAGAGTTGCTGGGTAAGAAAATATCAAAACATCAGCAATCATCGGATTGGGGAGCTGATGAGCTTACAAAAGAGCAATTAAGCTATGCAGCATCGGATGTTTATTATTTACATAAATTAAAAGAAAAGCTCGATGAAATGCTTCACAGAGAAGGCCGATCTCATCTGGCTCAAAGCTGCTTTGACTTTTTGCCGACGCGCGCAGAATTAGATTTACAAGGATGGCCGGAAACTGATATATTTGCGCATTCTTAAGATAGATATGTTTTTTGTGGGGTTGTTATGGTTGCAAGTAGTGAAAAATATCATATTTCTTTGCGTATATTGCATTGGTTGATGGCTGTTATAATATTGGCGCTTATTGGTGTTGGTTGGTATATGTCAGAATTGCCAAAGGATTACCCTGGCAGAGGTAATTTTTATTTTTTACATAAATCTTTTGGTGTAACTATTATTTTTCTTTGGGCTATAAGAGTTTTTCTACGTTTTAAGATGGGCGCTCCAGAGCTTCCTTCGGCGATTTCTAAGCCAATGCAAAAAATTATTCATGCCGGTCATCACATGCTTTATTTGCTGATTATTTTTGTGCCTGTCTCTGGTTATCTAATGTCTAACATGGGTGGTCATGGGGTTAGTTTATTTGGAGTTCCTATGCCTACATTATTTGAGAAAAACAAAGAGTGGGGTGGTTTCTTCCATGAAAGTCACGGCCTTGTTGCATATATAATGCTGGCTCTTGTGGTTTTTCATTTTTTGGGAGTGATTAAACATAGATTTTTTGCTTCTAAGGAGTCTGACGTTCTTAAAAGAATGATTTAATATAGCGCTGATTGCCAAAAGTTTGATTTTGTGCTAACTTGCTGTCTGTTTTTAATTTACGGACTATATTTGTGAAGCAGATGCAAAATAATATTTCAAATATACAAAGCGATATAAAGATCGCAAAAGATGTTCTTGACCTTGAAATAGAAGGACTTAAGGCTCTTGAAGAATGGTTGGGCGAAGAGTTTTCTAGAGCGGTAGACTTAATATATAACTTAAAAGGCCGTGTTGTTGTTAGTGGAATGGGTAAGAGTGGCCATATAGCAAATAAAATAGTTGCGACTTTGGCTTCAACTGGCACTCCATCAATTTTTGTGCATCCGGGCGAGGCAAGTCATGGCGATCTGGGCATGATTACTAAGGATGATGCTATAATATTGCTTTCAAATTCTGGTGAGACATCTGAATTGAGAGATATAATAAATTATGCCTGCAGATTTTCTATCCCTCTTATTGCAATTGTAAGAAGAAAATCCTCTATATTGGTTGATTCGGCGGATGTTGCTTTAATTTTGCCTGATGTTCCAGAAGCGTGTGATGTTAAAGCTCCCACAACATCAACGACAATGATGCTTGCTCTTGGAGATGCAATTGCCGTTACTCTTCTTGAGCGAAGAGGGTTCAATAAAGAGGATTTTAATGTTTTCCATCCAGGAGGAAAGCTTGGTGCGGCTTTTATAAAAATTGCTGATTTAATGCATGATGGCGATGAGACTCCTCTTGTTAAAAACAACACTACAATGTCAGAAGTTCTTATTGAAATGACGGCTAAGCGCTTTGGTTGTGCAGGTGTTATATCAGATGGCGGTGATCTAGAAGGTGTTATAACAGATGGAGATTTAAGGCGTCATATGTCAGGTGATTTGGTTAATATGAGTGCAGAAGATGTAATGACAAAAAATCCGGTTACTATAGCAAAATCGAGCTTAGCATCTGAGGCGCTGGCAATTATGCAAAATCGCTCTATAACCAGTTTGTTTGTGCTTGATGGGCAAAAACCGGTTGGAATTGTCCATATACATGACTTATTGCGCGCTGGAGTGGTTTGATAAAATATGCCCACTTTTAAAGATGTAAAAAAACGTTTTTTAGATAGCATTATTGCTAAATATCATTTGATTCTGCAAATGATGCAAGAGCCGATTTCTGGCCATAGTCGTGTGGTGGTTGTAATAAAGGCGGTTTTGCTTTTTGGAGCTATAGTTTTATTACTTGTATTGTCTATATTTCCAATGGTCAACTCTGTTCACGACCAATATAGACTTACATTTTCTCATGTTGAGCAGGTAGAAAAAAATGGTGAAAAGCAAACTCAGATGCTTAATCCAAGATTTCAGGGCATTGACGAAGACGGTCAGCCCTATAATGTTACTGCTGATATTGCTATTAGAGATAAAAATGATAAATTATATTTACATAATATAAATGCAGATATGACTTTAAAAGATGGAACATGGCTGTCTCTTTTATCCAGTCAGGCAAAATTTTCTCCAGAAGAAAAAGTTTTAGATGTTTCTGGCGCTGTTAGCTTATTTACCGCAAGAGGTTATGAGCTTGCAACGGAATCTGTACATATAGATTTAAAGAATCAAAAAGTTATTGGCAATGAAATGGTTCAATGCCAAGGGCCTGTAGGCACTATTAAAGCTGATAGATTTAGTGTTTTGGGTAATGGCGATGTTATAAATTTTAGCGGTAATGTGAAAATAAAATTATATCCAGCTAGTAAATAGATATAGATTTTTATTTTTTTGTAGCTAAATTTATATAGGATTATTTACAATGATTTTGTATAGTGCCGGATATGAGATTTAATATTGCGGTTTTATTCTTTTTATCTTTTATTTTCTGTGTAAATTTTGCAGATTATTCTTCTGCATCCTCTAATTCTGGTAAAATAGATAAGCATAATACTTCCTTGCCAATAGAAATTACTGCTGATGACCTTAGTGTGCGCCCTAATAAAGATATTGCTATATTCACCGGAAATGTTGAAGCAAAACAGGGTAAGTTGCTGGTAAATGCAGATGAAATGACAGTGTTTTACAGCAAGAAGAAAAAATCGAAGTCCAAAGTTAAGAAAGGCAATGACGCTGCAATTGATAGAATAGTAACTAAAGGTAATGTTTCTTTTAAAACTCCTAAAGAAGTAGTGCGGGGCGATAGAGGAGTATTGGACGTGGTTAAAAATATAATAGTTATTGAAGGGAATGTAGCTGTTAGCACGGGAAATCATGTTGTGCGTGGCCAGCAATTAGTTTATAATCTGCTTACAGGGCAGGCCTCTATGGGTAATTCTGAGACCCAAGAGGGTAAAAAGAAAAGAGTTAGAGGGGTTTTTATTCCAAGTAAATAATAGACGTTAGGGTAATTATATCCTATATATTCGTCGTGATGGAAAAGCAGGTAGTTAATATGAGCTTTATTGATTCTTTTAAAAAAATTTTTGGCGGTAATTCCGTTTCATCAACTTCAGATTCTTACAGGCAGTATGCTTCTGCGTTATTAGATAGCGCAAAAAAGAAGAATATGGGTGAGGCTGAAACAAAAAATAAATCTGATAAAGAAGCAAAAGAAGAGATAGAATCTTCTGATTTATTTAATGGTAATATTGACGCTAAGAATGTTGTTTCTATTTCAGGTAATAAAAATAATAAGAAAAAAAATGTTTCTGCATCATCTGTTGGCCGCAAACCTAAGTTAGTTGGAAGTGCAAAAGGCCTTGAAGTTAAAAATCTTGGCAAATCATATGGTGGTAAACCAGTCGTTCGTGATATAGGTTTTTCTGTTAAAAGGGGTGAGGCTGTAGGACTTCTTGGTCCTAACGGTGCTGGAAAGACTACAAGTTTTTATATGATAATGGGGCTGATTACCCCTGATTACGGCTCTATATTTTTAGATGGGCAGGACGTAACAAAACTTCCTGTTTACAGGCGTGCACGTTTAGGTATTGGTTATTTGCCTCAGGAAGCATCGATATTTAGAGGAATGACCGTTGAAGAAAATATAATGTCTGTTCTTGAGCTTAGTGAGGATATTGCAGAAAAGCGTCTCATAGAGATGGACTCTTTACTGGCAGAATTTTCTATTACTCACTTAAGAAGAACTCCTGCTATTGCCCTTTCTGGTGGTGAGCGCAGAAGGGTTGAAATTGCCAGATGCCTTGCTTCTCACCCATCTTTTATACTGCTTGATGAGCCGCTTGCTGGTGTTGATCCGGTTGCTGTTTCGGATATTAAAGAACTAATTTCGCATTTGAAGGATCGCGGTATAGGCGTTCTTGTAACAGATCATAATGTGCGTGAGGCTTTGGATTTAATTGACAGAGCTGTAATAATACATGACGGCACAGTTCTGATGAATGGTACTCCAAAAGAAATAGTTGGAAATAAAGAGGTTCGTCGAGTCTATCTCGGTGACAAATTTAGTCTTTAAAATCTTTATATTAACTGTAAAGTAAGGCGATAATTTATATTACTTATCTAAAAACATATCCTCGATTTCTTATATAAAATTTGCTACAATGGATATTGTAGGAAATTAACTATATGATTATATTTAAGTAAGTTATCAGCGAATATTTACTTCGTGCTGAAACTATTAAGTTAGTTTTTATGTGATCAAATGTTAAATTAACTATAATTTATAACTGGAAAAATATTCTATGGGGATAGAGCAAGGACTGCATTTAAAACAATCTCAAAGCATGGTGATGACACCGCAGCTGCAACAATCTATAAAAATATTGCAACTTGCTTCCCTTGATCTGGCTCAATATATAAGTGGTGTAGTTGAACAAAATCCATTTCTTGATCAGCATGATGATGGATCGGTTGGTAATCTTAACGAAAATGAAGAATTTGAGAGCTCTCAAGGCGAAGAGCGCGATCACGCCGTAGATAAAAATACAGAAAGTAATTGGGAGGACGCAGCAATTTCTCCTGCAATTTATGATGAAAGCGGTGGCGCAGAAAGAGTATATTCTAATACTTCAAGTGGCGGCGGCTCTGGGGATTATGGAGGTGGAGATTATTCTTTAGAAAATATTTCATCATCTGGCGAAACTTTAAGAGAGCATATAATTGATCAAATACATATTGATATAACTGATCCTGTGCAAAAAATGATAGCCTTTCATTTAACTGACCAGCTTGATGAATCAGGCTATGTTTCTTTGGATCTTGCATCTTTATCAAATACATTAAAATGTTCGACTCAAGAAATTGAAGAAGTATTTGATAAAGTTCAAAAATTTGACCCTCCGGGGGTTTTTGCGCGCAGTCTATCGGAATGTCTGGCCTTACAGTTAAAGGATAAAGATCGTTATGATCCGGCAATGAAGAAGCTGATTAAGAATCTCGATTTGCTGGGCAAAAGAGAATATAAGCGCCTGCAAAAAATATGCGCAGTAAGTGAAGAAGATTTGGCTCTAATGTGTCAGGAAATACATGAGCTTAACCCAAAACCGGGAAGTGTTTTTGGAACTGATGTGGTACAAACCTTACGTCCGGATATATTCTTAAAAGAAGATGGCAAAGGTGGTTGGCGTATAGATTTAAACAGTGAGGCGCTGCCAAAAGCTTTGGTAAATCGTACATATTACGCTGAAATTATAAAAAAAATAAAAGACAAAGAAGAAAAAAAGTTTTTAGTAGAGCAAATGAGTCAGGCAAATTTTATTGTGAAGGCTCTGGATCAGCGAGCAAATACAATATTGAAGGTATCTGCTGAAATAGTATCAAGACAAGATATGTTTTTTCGTCAGGGTATAAAATATCTAAAGCCAATGATTTTGTCAGATATTGCTAAAGAAGTAGATATGCATGAAAGCACAATTAGTCGTGTAATTAATGGTAAATATATAGCAACCAGCATGGGTGTGTTTGAACTGCGTTATTTCTTTACATCTTCAGTAAGTAAAGATGGTGATGAAGGCCAGCTATCTAGTACATCTGTAAAATATATGATAAAAGAATTAATTAACTCAGAAGATCCGAAATCTGTTCTATCAGACGATAAAATAACAAAAATTCTAAAAGAAAAAGGTATTGATATAGCAAGGCGAACAGTATTGAAATATCGTGAATCCATGAAAATACCTTCATCTGTACAAAGAAGACGTGATAAAAAAAGCCTTTTGTAATCTGATGTTTTATATTGCTTTTTTTACATATTTTAAAGAAAAGTAGATTTTTATATAATAAGTCCTTAGAATCTCATCCATGATCGGGGTTGAAGCTTTAATTTTTTCTATTATTGCCGCTTTTTTATTAGGAGGGGCTGCTTGCTTTTGGTTTTTTGAAAGCAAAAAGCTGAATAGTTTTCATAAAAAATTTGATCTTGATTCTGCTTTAATTTCCTCCTCTCCTGGGGGTTATGTTATTTATGATATTGAAGAAGATAAGGCATTTTTTTCTGTACGATTATATAAAATTTTAAATAGAAGTAAGGTTTTCTCTGATATTTCGGAGTTTATATCATTATTTAAAAAGCAAAAATCTGTGTTGGAAAAAAATATTAGCCAATTGCAATTAAAAGAATGTGATAATTTTAAAATCTTTTTGGAAGTGCGCATAAATTCAAAGAAGAAAATTTTATGTTGTACCGGCAATAGAGTCGATTCAATTGATGATAAAGTTAAATCTGTAATATTGTGGTTTGTAGATGTAACCGAGCATTTTGAAAAAAGTGAATCTCTGGCAAGTAAAAATAGTGTTATTGAGAATATCTTGCATTCAAGCAAAATAATGCTGGATTCTTTATCAACTCCAATTTGGAAAAGAGGAAAGGACTATTCAATTGAATTTACTAATGAGGCATATAAAGAATTTTTTGATGATGACCTGCTTAACTCTATTGGATTAAAGGCAAAAGAGTTTTTAAAAAATCATAATATCTTTACGATGAATGAGCATATAATTGTAAATGGTAAGCGTAAGTTATTTGAAATAGTTGAGAAAAAAACAGAAGATGGATCAGTTGGTTTTGCAAGAGATATAACTGATTATGAAGAGCTGGAAAGAGATCTTTTGCGTCACGTTTCTGCTCACTCTGAGCTTTTAGAAAGTAGCTCCAGTGCAACGGTGATTTATGGCTCTGATATGCATTTGAAGTTTTATAATAATGCTTTTGTAAAATTATGGGGATTTAAGGAAGAGTGGTTGGATGAAAATCCTAGCTATACAGAAGTTTTAGAAAATTTAAGGCAGCGCAGAAAGCTACCTGAGCAGTCAAATTTTGCCCAGTTTCGCAAAGAACAATTGAAAATGTTTAAAGACTTAATCTCTCCTCATGATGAGTTTTTATATTTGCCAGATGGTAAAACGTTGCGCGTTATTGTTATTCCTCATGCCTTGGGAGGGTTGTTATTTGCATATGAAGATATAACCAATCGCCTTGCTATGGAACGTTCTTATAACACTCTAATAGCAGTGCAAAAAGAAACATTAGATAATCTAAGTGAAGGAATTGCAGTTTATGGCCCTGATGGAAGGCTGGAATTATACAATCCTATATTTATGAATCTTTTGGGAATTAAGGGAAATAATAATTTTCTGGAAAATAAGCCGCATGTTTCCGAACTGATTGATTTATCAAGGGATTTTTACGTTTATAAAGGCCCCTGGGAAAAATATAGAGATATGATTATAGCTGAAACAACCGGGCGCGAGGTTTCAAGGCGGCGTATTGAGTTGGTTAGCGGAAAATTTTTAGATAGAATCGTAGTGCCTCTGCCTGATGGTGCAAATCTTGTTTCTTTGGTAGATATAACTGATACTATTTTGGTTGAGCGCAGTCTTAGGGAGCGCAATGAAGCTTTGGAGGAGGCAGATCATATAAAAACGGAATTTCTTGCCAGCGTTTCTTATGAGTTAAGGACTCCATTAACATCAATAATGGGATTTTCTGAAGCTCTTGAGGAGGAGTATTTTGGAAAACTCAATAAGCAGCAAAAATCTTATGTTCGCGGAATATATGACTCGTCAAATCAATTAATGTCTCTGATTAATGATATATTGGATCTTTCGTCAATTGAAGCCGGTTATATGAAACTTTCTCTGGGAGAATTTAGTATTTATAAGGCTCTATATTCAATAGTTAAATTAATACAAGAAAGGGGACGGGAGGCTGGCCTTAGTGTAACTTTAAAATGTAGCAAACGAATAGATAAGATAGTTGGCGATGAAAGAAGAATAAAGCAGGTGGTATTTAATTTGCTGAGTAACGCAATAAAATTTACAGATGCCGGTGGAGAAATTATTGTAGGAGCAAGCGACCTTGGTCAGGATGAAGTTGTTATCTGGGTTGAGGATAATGGAATTGGCATAAGTGATAAGGATAGAGAAAGGGTGTTTAGCAGATTTTATAAAGTAGACAAAAAAAATAGTGATGATAAATCTGGAGCCGGTTTAGGTTTATCGATGGTAAAAAGTATGGTTGAATTGCATGGTGGTAGAGTTGAGATGGATTCTAAAGTGGGTGAGGGAACAAAGGTTTCGTGTTATTTCAAGCGCAACAATCCACAACTTATTGAAAATAATATACACGAGCTGAAGAATGAAGTGTGATATAAGCTCTCTTAAAGACTCCGAGAATCTTGCAAAAAAAATTGCTGCATTGATAGAAAAAGGTGACGTGATTGCTTTGGAGGGTGATCTTGGAGCCGGCAAAACAACTTTCACCAGATTTGTTATAAATGCTCTTTCTGATAAGGATGTGGAGGTTCTAAGCCCTACATTTACTCTTGTTCAGCCATATGAGTTAGACAGGTTTAATTTATGGCATTTTGATTTATATAGATTAGAGAATATTGAAGAAATATATGAGCTTGGTTATGAAGAGGCTCTTGATGAGGGTGTTGCTATTATAGAGTGGCCGCAAATTATAGCTGGTATGATGCCTGAAAATCGTTTATTAATAAGGCTCGGTCTTAATTTAGATACAAGATTTGCTGAAATTGAGGCATATGGAAATTGGAAAGATAGGTTAAATGGGTTGGAATAGTTATATGACAACTAGAGAAGAGTTGATATTAAAATTTTTGGCTGACAATAATCTTGAAGGTTTTAAGCGTGAGCCTATGTCTTCTGATGCTTCTTTTAGGCGCTATGAAAGGCTTGTCGCTGGTGATAAAAGTTTTATTTTAATGGATGCTCCTCCGGAAAAAGAAGATGTTTTGCCATTTATAAATATAGATGGTTATTTGCGCCGCAGGGATCTTAATGCCCCAGAAATTTATGCAAAAGATGAAAATAATGGTTTTCTTTTGTTGGAAGATTTTGGTGATTTTAGTTTTACTAATGTTTTGTCAGGAAAAACTGAATATGGCGATAAATATAGTGAAGCTGAGCTTTATATAGCTGCAACTAATGTTATAACTCAACTTCATCGCTCTACATTGCCTAATGTTATGCCAAAATATGATGATGAGTTATTGCTCAATGAGTGCGAATTACTTACAAAATGGTATTGTCCAAATATTTTAGGTGGCAAAATAGATGATTCTGCAAAAGATGAATATTTATCTATCTGGAAAGATTTATGTAAAAAGGCTCATATTGGTGATGATGTAGTTGTTTTGCGTGACTATCATGCCGATAATCTAATGTGGTTGCCGGAGCGTTTGGGAGCTAAAAATGTTGGCATTTTAGATTTTCAGGATGCCGTTATAGGTTCGCCGGTTTATGATATAGTTTCTTTGCTTGAAGATGCACGTCGTGATGTTGATTCTGAAACAGTATATGCAGTAATCGATCATTATTTATCATTGCGGAAATCCATAAAAAAAGATGATTTCATGGCGGCTTATGCGATTTTAGCGGCTCAACGAAATTGTAAAATTATAGGTATATTTGCTCGCCTTGCTGTGCGTGACGGAAAAGAGCGCTATCTTGACTATCTTCCTCGTGTCTGGGGGCATTTAGAGCGCGGTATAGAGCATCCTGTTCTTTTGCCATTTAAGGATTGGTTAAATAAATATATTCCCAAAGAGTTGCGAAATAAAAAAAAGTTTAAATTGCCAGAAAAGGAATATGATATTGCCTAAAACAGCTATGGTTATGTGTGCAGGCTTTGGAAAGCGTATGCTTCCATTGACTAATACTGTGCCTAAGCCACTTATTCCTGTTAATGGTAAGCCTATAGTTGACTATACAATCGAGCAGTTGAGAGATTTTGGTGTAGAAAAAATAATTGTAAATACACATCATTTAGCTGATAAAATAAAAAATCATTTTTCTGAAAATGCCGATGTTATAATTTCTGATGAAAAAGAAATATTAGAAACTGGCGGCGGTTTGATTAATGCTCTGCCGATGATTGGTAGTGATCCGATTTTTGTAATTAATGGTGATGTTATCTTTAATGATAAAGGCAGATCTTATCTGGATATTTTATACAAAAGCTGGAATCCATCAAAAATGGATGTTTTGTTTTTACTGCACAAAGTTAGCGATGCTATTGGCTATGATGGTGCAGGTAATTTTAATCTAAGTGATGATGGCGAGCTTATGCAAAATGATGGGTATGAAAGTCATGATTATGTTTATACCGGCGCTATGATAATAAATCCTGATTTGCTAAATGGTTTAAAGATAGAAAAACTATCCATATATCGCGATATTATAAGGCCAAAAACCATTTGCGATGATGGTGTTCATAAACGAGTTTGCGGAGTTGTCTATGATGGTCAATGGTTGCATATAGGAACTGTTGATGGGGTTAAAGAGGCGGAAAAAGCTATTAATTGCTAAGAGAAAATTTATCTGTAGCGAATATATTTCTACATTATATATATGTGTAACAAATTCATACTATTGATTTTAATTGTGAATGCCAGTATGGTTCGAAAATAAAATTAATTATTATCAATTGGTAAATGGAAAATAGTTTATGACAAAGCTAAATCAAACTTCGGTTAAGCGCCCACTTTCTCCTCATTTATCGATATATAAACCTCAAATAACATCGGTCTTATCAATTAGTCACCGTTTAACTGGTGTTGCTTTATATGTTGGAACTGTATTTTTGGCATTATGGACAATTCTTAGCGTTTATGGCTGCGCATCTTGTATAAATCCACTTATAAAAACTCCTGTAGGTTATGGGATATTAGGAATATGGTCGCTGGCTCTTTATTATCACTTATGCAATGGAGTGCGTCATTTATTTTGGGATGCCGGTAAAGGTTATGAAATTTCTGTTGTTACACGTTCAGGTGTTTTGGTTGTAATTGCCTCTGTGGCTATGACTTTATTGACCTGGGCATTTGCAGCTGTTTAAGTTTAAATATAAAGGTTTAAAATGAGCTTACGTACTCCGATATCAAAAGTAAAAGGCCTTGGTCCTGCTAAAGAGGGTGTTAATCACTGGATTATGCAGCGTTTGACTGCAATAGCTTTGGTTCCGCTGGTTTTCTGGTTTATTTATACTATTATAAAAGCATCTATGTCAGGGGTTATATTCCCGGTTTTGACATCTCCTTTTAGTGCTATTGCGATGATTCTGTTTTTATCTACTGCTTTTTATCACGGCTCTTTGGGCATGAGAGTAGTTATAGAAGATTATATTCATTGCTCTGTTAGTAAGGTTGTTTTGATTATATTAGTTAATTTTACAAGCATAATATTGGGCGTTGGTTCAGTGTTGGCTGTAATAAAAGCTCATTTAGGTGCGGCTTAAAAGATAAATATTAAACATAAGATTTGGGATTTGATATGGCGAAGAATGCCGGTATAGAAGGTTATGAAATTATAGATCACGAATATGATGTTGTGGTTGTTGGTGCTGGTGGTGCTGGATTGCGTGCTACTTTTGGTATGGCGCAAGCTGGGCTGTCAACTGCTTGTATTACAAAGGTTTTCCCTACTCGTAGTCATACTGTTGCTGCGCAAGGTGGTATTAGTGCGGCTCTTGGTAATATGGGTGAAGATGACTGGCGCTGGCATATGTATGACACTATTAAAGGGTCTGATTGGCTTGGAGATCAGGATGCTATTCAATATATGTGTCAGGAAGCGCCTGCTGCTATTTTAGAGTTAGAGCGCTATGGTGTGCCTTTTTCCCGTACTAAAGATGGTAAGATTTATCAACGTCCATTTGGTGGAATGACTACTAATTATGGAGAGGGGCCAGCGGCTCAACGTACATGTGCTGCAGCTGACCGTACCGGTCATGCGATTTTACATACTTTATATACCCAGTCGTTAAAATATGATGCTAAGTTTTTCATTGAGCATTTTGCCATAGATTTGATTATGGATGAAGAGGGTGCTTGTCGCGGTGTAATTAGCTGGGATCTTGACACAGGTAAAATTCATAGATTTCGTGCTCATACTGTAGTTTTAGCTACTGGTGGATATGGCCGTGCTTATTTTTCATGCACTTCTGCTCATACTTGTACAGGTGATGGTGGCGGTATGGTTCTGCGCGCCGGTTTGCCTTTGCAGGATATGGAGTTTGTGCAATTCCATCCAACCGGGATTTATGGTGCTGGATGTTTGATAACAGAAGGTGTTCGCGGTGAAGGTGGTTATTTGGTGAACTCTGAAGGTGAGCGTTTTATGGAGCGTTATGCGCCATCTGCTAAGGATTTGGCGTCACGTGATGTTGTTAGCCGTGCTATGACGATTGAAATCCGCGAAGGGCGCGGTGTCGGGCCTGAAAAAGACCATATCTATTTGCATTTGGATCATTTGGATGCAGATACTATTAATAAGCGTCTTCCTGGTATTGCTGAGAGCGCAAAAATATTTGTAGGAGTTGACGTTTCAAGAGAGCCGATTCCGGTTCTTCCTACTGTACATTATAATATGGGTGGAATTCCAACAAATTACAAAGGTGAGGTCGTAACTTTAAAAGGTAAAGATCCTGATTCTGTAGTTCCTGGATTGATGGCTATAGGTGAGGCGGCTTGTGTATCTGTACATGGTGCTAACAGGCTGGGTTCAAACTCTCTTCTTGATTTGGTGGTTTTTGGTCGCGCGGCTGCTATTCGTGCTAAGGAAGTTATTACACCTGGTGCTCCTCATAAAATATTGCCGACAGATGCAGGTTTTGAAGCAATTGAGCGTCTGGATAAAATTCGTAACTCAAATGGTAAAAAATCTACAGCCGAAATACGCAAAAAAATGCAACGCACAATGCAAAATGATGCCGCAGTATTTAGAACTGAGGAAAGTTTAAAGCATGGTGTTGAAGAAATTCATAAAATGTATAATTCATTTGATGAAATTGGAATAAAAGATCGCGGTTTGGTTTGGAATAGTGACCTGGTTGAGGCTTTGGAGCTGGATAATTTGAGAGCTCAGGCGGTTGTTACTATGGAAGGTGCGCTGAATCGTGAAGAAAGCCGCGGTGCGCATGCGCGTGAGGATTACCCTGATCGTGATGATAAAAGCTGGATGAAGCATACAGTTTCCTGGATTTCTAAGAAGGGTAAGGTAAAGCTTGATTATCGTCCGGTTCACATGAATACGTTGAGTAATGAAGTGAAAGCTGTTCCTCCTAAAAAGAGGGTTTATTAGGAACGGTTAAAATTAAAGTTTGAATGGCTAATAAAATTGAAGGAATGCTATGGCGGAGTTTGTATTACCTGCTAATTCAAAAGTAAAAAAAGGTAAATATATTAAAGCACCTAAAGATGCTAAAAATATAAAATTATTTCATATTTATCGTTGGGATCCTGAGAATGTTGATAGTGAAGGGGTTCCGCAAAATCCAAGGTTAGATACTTTTGAAGTTGATTTGGATAATTGTGGTACAATGATTCTTGATGCTTTAATTAAGATTAAAGATGAGGTTGATAGCACTCTTACATTTCGTCGTTCTTGTCGTGAGGGAATTTGTGGTTCTTGTGCGATGAATATTGATGGAACAAATACTCTTGCATGTACAAAAACAATAGATCAGGTTAAAGGCGATGTGCATGTATATCCTTTGCCTCATATGACTGTTGTGAAGGATCTCGTTCCTGATTTAACACATTTTTATGCGCAATATGAGTCTATTCAGCCTTGGCTGAAGGCTGATAGCGTTGCGCCTTCTACTTCTGAGCGCTTACAGTCTCCTGAAGACAGGGAAAAATTAGATGGTCTTTATGAGTGTATTTTATGCGCTTGTTGTTCTGCTTCTTGCCCAAGCTATTGGTGGAATAGTGATAAATATCTGGGGCCGGCAATTTTAATGCAGGCATATCGCTGGATTATAGATAGTCGCGATGAGTATACTGGTGAAAGGCTGGATGCTCTTGAGGATCCGTTTAAGCTATATCGCTGTCACACTATCATGAATTGCGCCAATACCTGCCCTAAGGGTTTAAATCCTGCTAAGGCAATTGGTGAAATCAAGAAAATGCTGGCTCAAAGAGTGGTTTAGAGACATCTTTTGCTTATTTTATTTTGTTGAATAAAGCACAGCCAGAAGGGGTGGTTTTCGGTTTGCTCTCTTTAAAAAGAGTAGTCTAAGGCTGAGAAAAATTTTCGTTGGTATTATTCGTGCGAGGGTTTCTCAATAAAGTAATATACAAAAAAAAGACTTACAAGGTTATAAACTGGTTAAAAGAAGTCAATCTTCAAAAATAAAATATCTAAAGCATATTTATGATGAATATTTTATTTCATTTTATGGTTTCTTTCGTCTGTAAGCCTATAAGTAAATTTTTCTGGTTTATCTTTTCTTCCTATTCTTGTTGCATATCCTCTTTTGCCTTCCTCTTGGCTTTCTGAATTGCGTTCATAATATTGCATGTCTAGCTTATATTGTGGGTTTACTTCTTTGCTTTGCTGTGACCTTTGCGATTCTGGAGTTTCGTCTATATCTGCATGGTATCCAGAGGTAATTTTACTAAATAAAGGCCTGTTATTTGCAGAGATTATTTTGTCTTCGCTCCTTGATTCGCTGTCATATTCTGGCTCGCTATCGGTGTAGTTTTCGTCATAATATTTATTAGCTTCAATGTCTTTAGTTTTAAATTCTTCAATTTTATTAGGCATTTTTTATCCATTATTTTTTTAGTATCTATATTTATATAATGCTCTTTTATTTCATTTTTTTTGCAATTAGGGCATTATTGTATGATATTTTTTGGATTTTGTATATTTTTGTCCCAAATTATCAATTATATCAAGTCCTTCTCTTAGCTTTGTTAATTGAAAATTGGCTTCCTCATAATTTTTAATTATATATGATTTCTCTGGATGAGGGTTTAAAAATAGCGGCCAATTATGTAAAATACATATATTGAAAACGGTGGTTTTGGCGCCAATTTTATGTAGATTATCTGTATAAAGCAAATATTCTTCCTGGCGCTCTTGTGACCAATCTTCGTCAATTTTACGAGTTGATATTCCGACCCCGTCATTTGGATTGTAAGCACTTACAGTTGGAACGCCAAAACGTAAAACATATAGCCAACGCAATCTCAGACCGGCGCTGTGTTGGTTGATATTGATAAAAGATTTTTTTAAACATAGGTCAAATGGTTCTGTGGTTTCATTAATTAAGCGCTTATATTGTAACTCAGGAGTGCCCAAGTCAGAGCCGGCAACTTTAGTGCGCGGACGTCCTCTGCGGTTAGAAAATGCCATGTTTTCCCTCTCACTATTTGCATTATAGAAAATAATTTACTTAAAATTTTTAATAGTTTTTTCAATTTAGATATTTTTTCAACTATATCCAAAAGACTGTATGTGTCTTAATAGATGCGTTTGCATGTTGCCTCTATTGTTTTAATAGTGATTGTTGTTATAAAGATTGAGGCTCTTGCTTTATGAAAATATTAAGCGGGCGTCGAATTTGACGGCGTTTTTTTGAAGGGTTAGAGTTTGATCTCGCAGCAATTATTGGCTTTGAAACTTGCTTAATAAGGTCAACTGGTTCAACTCCTGCAAAGCAGCAAACTTGTAAAAAATCATCATTTTCAATAGAAAACCACTCAGCATTTTTTTGCCTTTTTAGCTTTTGATTGGGAGTATATGCATTTTTAGTTGCATCTAATAAGGCCTGCGCAAGAACCGACTGCCATAGCTGGCGAACATTATAAGAAGTGTGGTTTGACTTATCAAATAGCGACGATTGGTTGATGATATCTATTTCTGATGCCTCTTTAGTTGAATTTGTGTTTTTATTTTCTTTATTAAGACTAGCAGTCATTACTCAATTCTCCCTATAGTTTAATTGATTAATAGTTACGTGAAGCAACCATAAGTTGCTCTGATGTATTCTGCAAGAGGCTTTTACGAAAAATCTTCAATATTTTTTAAAAAAGTAATTTACTTGTTACTTCTTAGTAAAGAATATGTTGATTTTTTTTACTTAAGGGGGCTTCCAGATATAATTTTATTTATATAATATTATTAAATATATGAATGGGCTTGTTGTTGCAAATATGTATCTTAAGTTGAGTTGGGGGGTGTTTGTAGCTTTTTGTTATATTAATTTATTAGGATAATTATCTGATTTATAACTATAATGGGTTTTTTAATGGAATGTAAAAATAGTGACTTTTTAAAATATTCAAATGAATTGTCTTCAACTAGAAAGTTAGTAATAAACCTAATTGATAGATTAGAAAAAGAACTAAAAGAGTCTGAGGAAGAGATTTCTCCTGCCTGGAGAAAGGTTTGGGGGGAGAAAGAAAATATAGTTTCATCTCTTACAAAGTTAGTTTCTTTGCTAATAAAAATTATTCCCATGGAGCAGGATATCCAAGCAAAGGAGCAGGGTTTATCCGGTGATAGTGTTGGAATAAAAGGTATAAATCAATTGACTGAAAACTGCCCGCAAGAGGATAAAAAAATAATAGATGAATATATAAAGCGTGTAATGGAAAAGAAAATAAAACAATAAATTAAATAGATAAATCGAAATAATCAGTTAACTTTGATTATATAGAGCCATTATTTTCTATAGCTGTGTTGGGGGCATTAAATATGTGGTAAATGGCATTTGTCGGTTGTTTTATTGTTCATATTTTCATAAAATGGCTATGATAAAATGATTTAAGGAATTTAGAATGGTTCATTTATTAGACCAGGAAAAAGTAGTTTATCGTGGTGGACCGTCACAATGGGTGAATTCAAATATCTTCACGATAGATATGATTTTATTTCTACTTGCGATGACATTGCCGTGGTTTTGGAAACAATTCTTTGCTGCAAGCTATCCAGATCTTAAGGGTGTGTATATGGGCGCGGCAAAAATCGCATTTTTTCTACCTTTAATACATGCTGGATGGGTTTGGGCAAAAACATATTGTCATAAATATGTATTAACGACCGAGCGTTTGCATGAAGAGTCTGGAGTATTTAGTCGCCAAACTGATGTTTTAGAGCTATTTAGAGTAAAGGATATGACGCTGGTTGAACCGTTTGCTCTTAGAATGTTTGGTTGCGGAAATATAGTTTTAGATACATCAGACAAATCAACACCAATAGTAGTTATGTATGCAGTAAAAGATACAAAACCACTATTGGATACAATTCGTAAGCATGTTGAAATTATGCGTGTTAAGAAAGGTGTCAGAGAAATAGATTAGTCTGTTTATCTTGATATTAGTCTGCTATTTCTTTCTTGCCTTTGATGTAAAATATTATCTACATGACTAATATTATGTTGATTTTGTGTTATGTTGGGTTGTTGCGCATTTTGTTGTGCCTGTGGCTGTGGAGCCGCAGCAAAATTTGCAATATTGTTGTTTGCTTCATTTTCCATTTATAATCCTTGTGAATTTATTAATTATTTAATATTTGTATTTTATAGCTTGAATATATGTAGGTAATGTTACATTTTTGTAAAAAAATATAGAAATCTTATAGTAATATAAAATTATCGCTATGCTCTTCTTTTTTCTCATTTTGATTGTATATGCGCGGGTCATTGGTAATCCGCGTTGAGCTATGAGAGATTTTATTGGGATTTTTTCCTGCTACCTCTTCCCATATTAAGTTGCGTTTATTGAGCAATTCTTCGTCCTTTACAGCATCAAATTGACTAGAAACGCTTGCCATTGCCGTACGATTTCTTGCGTTTTTTACATAAGGATTAGCGCCTCTTTTTATTAAAAACATTCCCAGTTCAGTATTTTGTGCATTTATGTTTAATCGTGCAACATAATGCATTGGAGTATCAAGGGTTTGTGGGTCTTGGTAATTTATGTTAGCGCCATGAGAAAGTAGAAGTTTAATCATGTTTTTGTTGCGATATGATATAGGCCAAAATAAACTTAACGCATTTTTGTATGTGTTTTTTTGTAATAAAAATTCTGCTGCCATATAATTATTTTGGGCAAGAGCCTCTTCAATATTATTGATAATTATATCTTTAGACACCATTTTATGTTCACTATCTCTACTTACGTGATAATGGTTTGTGGTAATAAATTTGCCCTTGTCGCTATCATATTTATGCGTGCGTACTCTTCTGCCAAGAAAGTCATAATCATGAATATTCTTGTTTTTTAGTGCTTCTGGAGTATTTACATTATCAGACATTTACACCTCTGTTTTTTCCTCAGTCATTATACGGAGGCATTGTGTAGGTAATATTACAATGTTTCAAGAGTTTTATATCATCTTGTTATAGTTTCTATAACTTTTTGTATAATAACAGGGACTTAAGCGTTTCTGTTTCTTATCAAATTACCTGGCACCTCTACCACCTATGCCGCTAGTCAATCGTGTAAAAGAAGAGCTAAGGCGTTTAGTGAATGAAGGCGCAGATGAAGAAGACTCTATGCTTTGTCTTCTTTGTTTTATAGGCTCTTCGTCTGCTGCTTTAAATATATCTGCGGCTTTATTTTTAATGTATTCACGATCTTTGATGTATTTATGTCTTTCTCTATGTGAAATTGCAATATTACCTTCTGAAGCAGATGGTCTTAAGCCTTTATTTTCTTGCTTTTCCTCTTTTGCGGTTAAGTTTGAAAGTTCGCTTTCACTTTTAGATTTTCTAATAGTGCCAATTCCTGCCGTTTCGTTTGATTGGTTCTGGCCTTTAGATGATCTATCTTCCTTTATATAGGACTCTGGGGTATTTTCTGGTTCACCTAGATAGTCATCATCGCTAAATTGACTTGATGCAGATTCAGGTCTTGGTTTAATGTCTATTTTGGAATTTTCAGCAAGAGGGGTTTTGCCATTCCGGGCAAATAATTTGAATGCGGAAAATGCGGAAAATGCGGAATCTGCAAATCTTGTAAATCTAGGTGGCTTTTTTGAATTTTCTTCTTTTTCATCCATTTTAATTAGTTCTATCTTAGCTTCTTCTGAGATTTTACCAGCTAATGTTTCAGCTTTCTTGGCTGCTTCCAGATCTTGCTGGGCAGTTTCTTTTTCTGCCTTTTTTGCGTTTAAAATATCTTTACTATTCTGCAGTAATTTTTCAGCTGCTTCTAGATCTTTCTGAGCAGTTTCTTTCTCAATTTTTTTCTGATCTGATTCCTTATTAGCTTGATTGTAATCGTTATTACTTTTTATCTCTTTTAGCTCGTCTTTTAAAGCTTCTATTTGTTGTTTTTGAGCAATTTGTAATTTAGATTCGGCATTATATTTTCCTGTTTGAGCTTTTCTGACATCTTTTTCAGCTTCAATTTCTGCTTTTTCAGCTCTTTCTAATAGTTCCTGCTTTTCTTTTAATTTTTCCTTTCTTTCTCTTAGAGATATAAGAGATTTGTAGTATGTATATTCTGGGTTAAGTTCTATATTTGCTTTAGATTCCATTTCTTCGTAATATTTTTTATACTCTTCTAAGTCATTTTTTCTTACTTTTATAGCGCTGTCTAGCTTATTAATTAATAATGATGTAGTGCCTTTAGGGTCTTTGGCTAATTGCTCCTTTATGTCAAACTCTACGCAACCAAAGAAATAAGAATTTAAATTTACGTCCGAATCTTGCGAATAAAATTTAGCTTTGTATTCTTTTATTTTTTCAATATTTTTAGCAATTCTTTTCGTTGCTGGATTAGAATATCCTTTATATTTGGCTTCATATGCCTTATTTTTATATGAATAATATTCCTCAATGTTTGACTGAAGGTTTACCATTTCATTTATAATATTAAGGAGTAGATAACTCTCTTCAATAAAATCTTTGGCAATAGATTCCTCCGCACCAGACTGATCATATGGAAGTTCATAGGTTTTAATATATTCAATTTCTTTGCGTAATCTTTTCGCAATTGATTCTTGGCTATTCAATAATCTTTCTTTAGTCATGAACAATAATTCCCTTAATTTCCATCAATAATTACTTATATAAACTAGTTTTATGTAAGAAATGTTACAAAATCATTAAAATTTTAATAAATAGAATATATTATGAATATAAATACCAGAAATGCCTTCTATCGACAAGAGCTATCATGCTTTATAGAGCGTAGCTTTATGCATGTTGATCCGGCAAGTAAATTTAGTAGCAATTGGCATATTGACCTGATTGCTGATCGTCTAACAAAAGCCTATAACGGAAAAATAAAGCGGTTAATTATTAATATTCCGCCAAGATATTTAAAGTCTATTTGCGTAAGCGTAGCCTGGCCGGCATGGATATTGGGAAATAAACCTTCAGCAAGAATAATGACGGCAAGCTATAGCCAGCTTCTTAGTACGAAACACTCAATAGATTGTAGAAATATCATCGAAAGCCCGTGGTATGAAGAAATTTTCTCTGATATTAAGCTTGCATCAGATCAAAATGAAAAAAATAAGTTCATGACCACTGAAAGAGGATTTCGCTTTGCAACATCGGTAGGAGGTACAGCAACAGGTGAGGGAGGGGATTTTCTAATTGTTGATGATCCGCATAATCCTTTGCAGGCAGCAAGTGATGTTCAAAGGCAAAATGCAATTGAGTGGTTTAATCAGACATTTATGAGTCGCCTTAATGATAAGAAAAAAGGTGTGATTGTTGTTGTAATGCAAAGATTGCATGCAGATGATTTAACGGGGCATTTATTAGATAAGGCCGGAAATAAATGGACTCATATTTGTTTGCCGGCAATAGCTCCAAAAGCAAAAAAATATTATTACTTCTCAGGATGTTATTATCGCAAAGAAGGCGAGTTATTGCATATAAAGCGTGAAGGCATCGAAGAAATTGAAATGATGAAACTTAATCTGGGTAGTAATGGATTTGCCAGCCAATATCAGCAATGCCCAATTATTTCAGAAGGAGCAATGGTCAAGCGCAGCTGGTTTGCCAGATATAAGAATTTGCCAAAAGGAGAAATTATGCAAAGCTGGGATACGGCTATTAAATCGGGTAAAGAGAATGATTATTCCGTATGCACAACATGGCTGCAAAGCGATAATGCATATTATCTGGTTGATTGCTTCGCTGAAAAAATGGAATATCCTGACTTGAAGCGCGCAATATTGTCCCATGCGCAAAAATATAGCCCAAATACCATATTAATAGAAGATAAGGCAAGCGGACAGTCATTGATTCAAGATTTGCGGCGCGAAACAAAATTGCCGATAATTGCGATTAATCCTAAAAATGACAAAATGACAAGATTTGCCAGTGTAACTCCTTTGATGGAGGCCGGAAAGGTGATGTTGCCAGATAAGGCTGATTGGTTAATTGATTATGAAACGGAGTTATTTGGATTTCCACAAGTTAGTCATGATGATAGAGTTGACTCTACCAGCCAGTTTCTAAGCTGGGCGCAGTCTAAAAGAAATATATCACCCAGAGTCAGAGCTGTTTAGCTTTTTATTTAAAATATAATATTTGCTATTATATTGTAGTTATAATACAAATTTAATATGTGAAATTCAGTGAGAAATAATGGTGTTATTATGAAAAGTGAAAATGATAAAAACCCTCATAGTTTATTATCAGTTTTAAAGCGGAGTATTTTTGGTAGATGTCCTAATTGTGGTAAAGGAAAATTATTCTCTGGCTATTTAAAGGTAGTTAAAAATTGTTCAAATTGTAATGAACCTCTTAATCACATAAGGGCAGATGATGGCCCGGCTTGGGTTACTATATTAATTTCAGCACATATATTAGTGCCGCTATCTGTAAATGTTACATTAAATACCAATTGGCCTGAATGGGTGTATATAATAACCTGGCCAGCTGTTGCGGTATCTTTAATATTATTGCTATTGCAGCCAGCCAAAGGTGCTTTTATAGGAGTAATCTGGCGAACAAAATGTGAAGGTAGTTAATTTTTCTATAAATTAATTTTTAACCGGAGGGTGGTCTTTATAATCGACAACTACTCTATAATGAGGATCGCCGTTTTTATCTTCTTCCACATTACGTCCGGCTTTATATAAAAGGTCGCAGCAATCACGACTTAAGTGCCTTAAATGCAGGTTGGTACCTTCTTTTGAATAGCGTTCAGCAAGAGCATCAATTGCTTCTAAAGCCGAGTGATCCCAAACTCTTGAGTGACGAAAATCTATAACTACATCTTTAGGGTCGTTTTTAGGATCAAACAAATTTTTAAACTGGCTTATAGATGCAAAGAAAAGTTGCCCGTGCAATATATATGTTTTTGTATTTTTTGTTTCAGATTTTACTTCTACATAAATTGCGCGTGCCGATTCCCACGCAAAAACCAATGCTGATACAATAACTCCAACAATAACGGCAATGGCAAGGTCAGTCATTACAGTAACTGCTGAAACTAAAATTAATACAAAAGCATCAGAGCGTGGAATTTTATTGATTATACGAAAAGATGACCATTCAAAAGTTCCTATAACAACCATAAACATAACACCAATAAGGGCAGCTACGGGTATCATTTCAATCCAGCTTGAAGCAAATAATATGAAAGATAATAAAAATAAGGCTGCTGATATGCCAGCCATGCGGCCACGCCCACCTGAGCCTATATTAATCATACTTTGGCCAATCATGGCGCAACCGCCCATACCACCAAAGAAGCCGGTTGCAACATTAGCTGCGCCTTGTGCCATGCATTCGCGACTATTGCGGCCTCTGGTGTCAGTTATTTCATCGATTAATGTAAGAGTAAGAAGTGACTCAATAAGACCAATTGCTGCCAAAATAAAGGCATAAGGAGCGATTATATATAATGTTTCAAAATTCATCGGAACGGTAGGTATATGAAATTCCGGTAATCCGCCTGCAATTTCTGCCAAATCACCTACGGTTTTTGTATCAAGTCCACCAAATATAACTAACGCAGAGGCAACAAGAATTCCAGCAAGCGGCGCAGGAAATTTATTAGTTATTTTAGGCGTAACATGAATGATGAGCATGGTTATAAATGCTATCGCTAACATCATAAGCAAAGCATCTGTTGGCAGCCAAACAAGCTCACCTTGGGTATTAATTGTTTTAAACTGGCCTAATTGAGCTAAAAATATAACTATTGCAAGCCCATTTACAAATCCTAGCATAACAGGGTAGGGAACCATGCGGATGAATTTTCCAAGTCGAAGTAATCCTGCAGAAAATTGAATGATGCCCATCAAAATAACGGTGGCAAAAAGATATTCAACCCCATGCTCGGCAACTAAGCTAACCATCACAACTGCCAGTGCGCCTGTTGCACCTGATATCATGCCCGGTCTTCCGCCAAATATAGATGTTATTAAGCCAACCATGAAGGCTGCATAAAGCCCTACCAGAGGTTCAACTCCTGCAATAAATGCAAAGGCTACAGCTTCTGGTACTAATGCAAGAGCAACAGTCAGGCCTGAAAGTAATTCAATTTTTAAATTTTTAAATATAGGCAGGTTCATAACAATCAATCATTTATAAAAAGCGGCTAAAATATAGATTTCTCAAGAATTTACAAGGCATAACTTGTAACATTTTATGAGGTGTAGTTTAAAATATTGTTATTGTATGGTACTGAATTTTTACTGCAATGTCACAATATGCTACAAATTTGTTCTGTTGGTGATATTGTCGGCTATTTTTAAAAATATATTTGAGCTATTTCTTTAATTTTTTTGTTTTTTGGAGTATCATTATAGAAAAAGCAATGTAAAAAGGGAGCTTTTATTATGCAAATTTCTATTACTGGCAAGCATATCGAGCTTGGTCAATCTTTGAAAGATCACGTTGAAGAAGTTTTAAATGATTCAGTTAAAAAATATTTTAGTCGCGCTGTCAGTGCCGACGTTAGTTTCTCTAAAGTAAAAAGCTTTTTTAAAGTTAATATTGTGGTAAATGAGGGAACAGGTAATCATATAGTTATAAAATCAAAAGCTGAAGATCCTGATATATATGCCGCATTTGATAAGGCTGTGGCAAAAGTTGCAAAGCAGCTAAGGCGTTATAATAGAAAAATCAAGAATCACAATCATGTTAATATTGATAAAGATATCGAAAATGCAATGAGGGCAACTCATTATACCCTTTCGTCAAATGATGATTCAGAAGATGAAGTCGGTGACAATGACGCGCCTTTGGTAATAGCTGAAAAGGTTACTATAATTGAAGAAATATCAGTTAGTGATGCGGTTATGCGTATGGACCTTGGCGAATTGCCTGCTTTGATGTTCAGAAATAAAAAAACTGGCAATATTAATGTTATATACAGGCGCTCTGATGGAAATATCTCGTGGATAGATCCAGGAGAGTTAGCTGCAGATGTTGCATAAATTATCTTTTCATTAAGAATGATTATTTTATGGATGTAATTATAAAAACAGTTTTTTTTGGATTTGTAGCTTTGATTATTGGGAGTGTTATGGGTGTAGTTGATGCCAATGACATTGGATTGGGGGCTTTAAAGCCTCTGATCGACCCAATAGTCGCCGATATGAAAGTTGCTCTTAATTATTTGATCAATGAGTTTTCTGCTTTAGTAAGAAATCTTTCTGAGAAGCTGGGAAAAACAGAATAAAATCAGTCTCTACCTGAGACTTATATGTCCTATATATTAGGATATCATGTGTTTTATGTTGTATATTGGTGACTGTAATACATATTGAGTTGCGGTTTTTGTCTGCGTGTCAATGAGTACTGGTGCTTTTGCATTTACAGAAAGTCGTCTTTGTGTTCCATTAACATGCACTGTAACTATAAATAATATAAGCATGAAGTCTTTATTTATACCAAGTATTTTACAAGCTTCATCAAGATCTTCAGGTTCAATTAGTTGATTGTCATATTGAGACGGGACTACTATAAAAGATAATGACTCATCTTGAGAGCATTGCAAAATTTTAAACTGATCTGTATCTTTATTTGGAAAATCTGTCAGATAAAAACTCACAGCATCAGGTATACCTAAAAGGCCATGCTCAAAATTTATTACCGACTTTGTGTCAACCTGTAAAATACCAAAACGGCTGGATATTTCTCTTGTGGTATTTTTCTTTTTAGAAACCCTTTCTCTTGTTCTTTTAAGAGTTTGCTTTTCTTCTGTAGTTGAAATGTTGTGCATGGCATTTTCTCTTGTTATTAATTTAAGAAATTAGATAGTTGTAGTCTGCTTAGTCTGTTGTAAGCCAAAAATGATGCCTGAACTATTGCATCAAGCTCACTTAAGCGTGTGCTTGCTTCAACAATGTCAACATTTCCAACCTCACCCAAATTTTCAGAAATTAACTGCTGGGTGTTTTCCAGATTAATAATAGTGTTATCAATATTAGTTATTGTTGATGAAGCTGAAGTTCTTACAGATGTAAGCTCAACGATAGCCTCATTTATCATATCCATTGATTGAGATAATTTTGTATCATCTTCGTTGGTATGGCCATCCATACCCAAATGAATGGCTCCGATTAATTTTTGAAAAGCGGACTCATTTGCTAAGATACCATATTCGACCTCTTGTGTATCACTGCTTCTGACAGTTGCTTTTACGCTATCTCCGGCGTAATAGCGCGTATTTGCAAGATTATCATTTCCTATATTTGAAGTTTGTATATTGCTCACAGGCGCTGTGTTGGTTTTTGATCCTGCAAAGAGGTAACGTCCATCAAATTTTATATTCAGGTTATTTGCAATTCTATCTAAAAGCGCTCTTCCTGTTTCCAAAACAGGTAAATTTGTTCCAACAGCATCATTTCTTCTATTTGCAACTAATTGTGCGTATTCAGAGGCTATTTCACTTAAATCATCAATAGATTGCCGCATGGTTTTTACACGAGATGATATAAGCTCGTTAGATCGAATATAGTCTGTTAGCCCATCATTTGTAGAGCGCAGGCTAATATATTTTTCTACCTCTCCTCCGGCAGCCATTCTTTCGTAGGTTGGGTATTTATTGCCTGTAGCAACCTGTATCGAAACGTCTTCTAGCTCTTCCCTTTTTTTCGAAGAAATGCCAATAAGAACCTGAGAAGGAGATTTTGATATAATTTCAATTGCCATAATTTATTCTCCTTTCTAACTTAAAGATGTGGTTAATACACGGAACATTTCCTGAGCAGCAGAAACCACGCGAGCCGAAGCGCGGTAATGGTTCTCAAATTCTATAATATCAGCGAGCTCTTTATCGGTGCTGACTCCAGAAGATTCCTGGAAAAGATCTAAAAGGCCATCAAATGCAACTTCATCAACTGAAAAAGTTGCGGTTGACGTGCTTGCAAATGTCGCAGCAAAACCAACAATAGTTGACGAATAATCAGCAATTGTAACATTTAGTGAAGAAATGGTTCCAGCAGCACTAAATGATACTGATGACTGATCTAATGCAGCAATTCTGCTGGCAATTTTTGTATTACCACTTCCCAATTCATAAGTATATAAAGCCTTGGTAGTATCTATAGGCTGATTGGATAATGTCAGCTCACCAATGCTTATAAGATTTGGATTGCTGGCAATATCGCTCCTTACTGACATATTAATAGCCGATCCTTTAGTAGTAGAATTGGTTGTAAATAGGTCGTTAAGCTGAAAATAATGCGAAAATCCCTTATTTGTAACCTGAGATGTTGGCGTTGTTGGTAATCCAACTTCCTGACTATCAAGCTCATTAATGGCTATGCCGTAATTTTGCCCTGCAGTGGTAGTTATTTTTAAGAATCCAGGTTGACCTGTTGATACAGAGTTACCATTTGCATCAACTAAAGCTGCAGTTGCAAATCTTGTTGAACTTGGAGCTGTTATAAAGCTGGCCGTTCCTCCGTTAGTCTGAGCTGTTAAAGTTACAGCTTGCGGAGTATAACGTTTATTAAGATTTCCCGAGGATATGTTGTCGCTAACGGTAAAGTCAACATTGGCGGTGGAAGTTACGTTTGGAGTTACGCCTGTGTCTGTTACTGTAACATTTAACCTTACAGTATAACTTGCTCTGTTATTGTCAGTTCCAAAGTTAGCAGTCATGGAAATGCCAGTTCTTTCTCTGGCTCCAGCAGCTACATTATAGCTATTTGGATTAGGTAAAGTTGCAGCGCCATAGCCTGTTGAAGAATCAATAGGGTCAATTACGGTAATGCTGTTTACAACGACATTGGCGTTATTCTTAGATGTGTTATCAAGCTCCATATCAAAAGTAAAATTTCCGCCATCTGCAATGCTATCAGCATTTGCTACGATTTTTAAATCACGCAAGTTATTTATAACAGCACGATTTTGTAAAGGCCCGTAAAAATCATTTATCTCATCAATTATAGTTTGAACGGTTGGCTTTCCAGCACCGCTGCCGCTATTTAATGTAGAAAGATCAAGCGTTAGTGGCCTGAATGTTGCTTCATCAGAATATGGGCTTGATACGGGAGTCCCTGTATTATTAACCACTGCTATTTGAACCTTACCAGAAAATCCAAGAGTGGTATTGTTGGTAGTTGAAAGCGCTCCGGTTAGTTGTGATGGAGGAGGGAAGCTACTTCCATCATTGTGAATTTTATTGACTTCATCGGTTATAGCTCTTGATAATTCATCTAGTTGAGCAAGAAATTTAGGAATTTCTACATCTCTTAAACTTAGCAAACCCTTTATTGATCCATCTTGAATAGTTGATGTTATTGATGCGCTTTTTGCGCTTGTTACAAGAGTCTGCGCGCTTCCTGCAACTACATTACCTGCAGAATCAAGAGTTGAGACAGTTATAGCCGATAAGGCATTATTATTAATAAATGTGTCAACAGATGCCGCCGGAGTATATTCAAGCTTGTAAGAACTGGCATCCAACACAGCCGTACCGCTTCCTGCTGTAATAGATAAAACTCCGCTTCCGTTAGTAACAGTTGATATGTTAATATGCTCGGCAAGCTTTTGTAGATCGTTATTGCGATTTTGTTCTATATTGATTCGCCCCGATGTTTTTTCAGGAAAATCACCTATGGAAGAATTGCTGGCCGCAAGTGAAGTTAAAAGACCGTTTATAGTAGTTATGTTCTGACTAATCTCCTGATCTATATCAAGGCGAGTAGTTTCCAGACTCCTTGCAAGGCTTGATATTTCTGTTGCAAGATTTTTTGCAGCATCAACAGCGTTAAATTTTGATGATATAAAGTCAGGATTGTCATTTAAAGCCTGCATTTGAGCAAAAAATTGATCAATGCTAAACGCCAGGCCGTTATCTTCTCCTGGTTTTCCGTATAGTCTGTCAATTGTATCAGTAAATTTTTTAACAGCAGTGGAGCTTCCAAATGTAGAACCTTTATTGCGCAATGACTTTAATAGCTGTTCATCAACATCTGCTAATACGCCTATTACTTTAGCGCCTTGTCCGCTATCTCCAGTTACAAGAGATTCCTGAAGAATTTTCTGACTAACATATCCTGGAGTGTTTATATTAGCAATGTTATGCGAGGCTACAGAAACACCTTCCTGGGCTACATTCAGCCCCCTTACTGCGGTATTAATTGCTGAGGTTAGTGACATATCATCCTCATTATTACATATTAAGTTTTATACTTCTCTTTTTAAAACTGCTCGCAAAGTGATACAGCAGGAACTTGAGATTTGTCGTTCTTTTGCTGGTTTACAATGCCATTATTGCCATAATTCTTATCTGCAGATACTTTTTTATGAAGAGCCGTTCTTATTGCATCTATTACTATATTGTGGACTTCTTTTGCCCTTCTTAACTGATATGCATTTTCTTCAACGGCTTCTTCAAAAGCTATAAATTGTCTTTTTATTTCCTCTTTTTGCTGAGCAGATAAATCATTTAAAACTTCAGGATGCATTGTAAAAATGCTTTTATAGTCTTCCATGGCTTCAGCTAAAATTAGTTTTTCCTGAGCTAATTCTGATAATTTTGAAAGCTGCATTTTTTTTATAAAAGCCGACTCCTGACAAAGGAGCTGTATTAAACGGCGCGAAACATTTAGCATGTCAGTTATATTTATTTTCATTGGTATAGCTTGATTCATGATTATCTCCTTAAAGATTTAATTTGAGTAGCCATATTTTTGGCCACTCCTATGCCACCAGCTTGACTATAAATTTTTCCAAATTCTGTTATTAACATGGATCTGTAAATATCATTTCCGGGCCCGCCTCCGAATAATCCACTTTCTTCGCCTTTTGGAAACATTGGCTGCATCATGCTGGATAATAATACCGCCTCAAGATCACGAGTTTTTGCTTGTAATGATTCATCATCTTTTGCATTTTCAAGACTATTTGCGGCAGATTCTTTGCTTAATTGTTTTGAATATACATCATGTAAAGCCGTTGCTCCTCTTGAAAGGGCAGACACGGGAGACGCAAAAGATTTCGTCGGCACAGCAAAATAGCATGTCAGTGCAATCAATATAGCGGCATTAACGAGTTTCAATTTCAGCATGTAGCGCTCCTGCAACTTTAATAGTTCTTAAAATTGTTATTAAGTCACGAGTTCCGACCCCCAATGCATTAAGACCGGAAACTAAGTCACGTAAATTTGCTCCCTGGCGCAAAAATGCAAGTCCGTTTCCTGGTTCAGTATTGGTGCTGAACTGAACTTCTTCTGCCTCTTCTTTATTTGACTCATCAGCGCCAAACGAAAATCCTTCTGAGGCTTTAGATTTTTTACCAGTTATTGTTATTAATAAGTTTCCTTGTGCAACGGCAACTGTGTCAACTTTAACATCCTCTCCAATTACTATTGTTCCGGAATCTTCATCGATAATAATTTTTGCCACATTATCAGGCTGAACTATAACCTGCTCAATATCGGCAAGTAATCCAATTACATTTTCACCATATATTTCAGGCACCACTACCTCAACTGTGCCAGGGTCTATTGCTACAGCAGCATCTTCTCCAACAACATCGTTAACACTTTCGGCAATTCTTCTTGCGGTTGAAATATCCGGATTTCTTAAAGCAAGATTTAATTTTGAAAGAGAACTTAAATCAAATTCTATCTCTCTTTCAACAGTGGCTCCATTGGTAATCACACCTGTTGTTGGAATAGAATTATTTTTAGAGTTTGAGTTTTCCAAAGTGGTAATCAGCCCCCCAAGAACTACCGGCCCTTGTGCTACAGCATAAACATTACCATCAGCACCAAGTAGGGGAGTTGCAAGTAAAACTCCGCCTTTTAGGCTTTTTGCATCACCGAGGGCACTTACAGTAACATCAAACTTATTGCCCGCTCTGGAAAAAGAAGGCAAATTGCCTGTCAATGTAACAGCTGCCACATTTTTGGTTTGTAGCCTGCTTCCTTTAGTATTTACACCTAATCTTGATAAAAACTCGGCCAGACCTTTTTCTGTAAATGGAATGTTTTTTAAGTTATCACCTGAGCCATTAAGACCTACAACAAGTCCATAGCCCATTAATATGTTTTCACGCACGCCTTCAAAAGATACTATATCCTTTATACGTGATGCAG
>JAOIVE010000001.1 GCA_028223895.1 Rickettsiales bacterium | reverse complement strand
CTTTATTGTGTTATATTGTGAAGAAAAGTGATATACTGATTGTCTCATTAATAGGCAAGTCAGGCTATTATATTAGGAGGGAAGAGGTATGTCAGGTACTGGAGAATTAGAAGTTGATCCTGTGTTTCTGGGGCTTACCCGTCCATCAATGTTGTTTGGCGTAAGCTACTCAGTTGTTATTTTGAATTTTTTTGGATGCATGATGTATTATGTTGCATCAAGCGATTTTAGGGCATTTCTGGCAATGCCTTTATTGCATGCTATAGGATATATAGCATCGCAAAAAGAGCCTTTATTTATAGAATTATTTATGGTTAAGCAGCAGAAATGTAATAGGTGTAGTAACCGTTTTTATCACGGAATGACTAACTCTTATGACGTAATGTGAAATATTAATGATTAGCGTTTTAACATTGGAGGAAAAATTATTTTTAAAATATCTGATGTTAATACAACTAAGGAATAATTAGGTGGTTATGGTGAAGTTATCAAAAAACCGTGCAGCTAAATATAAATACGCCAAGAGGGAATTTCCTGAGTCTGAATTTATCCCTTATAAATGCTTCTGGAATAACCACACAGTACTTACCAATGACGATAGTATGCTTCAGGTTATAAGATTTGGAGGATATTCATTTGAAACGGCTGATGATGAAGATATAGATATTAGAAAAGGTATAAGAAATATACTTTTAAAGGGTATTGGCGCAGGTAATGTTGTCCTTAACTTCTATATAATCCGCAGACGTCAGAGTATTTTTAACTCACAAGAGCGTGACAAGTCAATGCCTCCTGGTTTTGCAACTTATATGGAAGAAACCTGGAGAAAAAAACATATATCTCATGAAAGCTATGTTAACGAACTTTATTTAACGGTAACCAGAAAGTCTGGTAGAAAGGGTATAGCTTCAATAGAAGGGTTTTTCCAGAAATTACAGGAAACTGCAGATAAGAGCTTGTGGGAATCTTCAATGCAGGATGCATATGACGAATTAGACGAAATGACCTCTCGTATAGTAACAACTCTTAGAGATTACAAACCACAGCTGCTTGGTGCATATGTTGGAGATAATGGAGTCCTTTATTCAGAAGTGGCAGAGTTTCTGGGAAAGATAGTAAATTGCGGTGTTGGTTCGCCAATGCAAATGCCAACTATGAATTTATCAAAATATTTACCTACTCATAGATTATATTTTGGTTCAAGGGCAATGGAGGTAAGAGGGCCAAAAGGTAGTCGTTTTGCAGGAATTGTTAGTATAAAAGAATATGGGCAAAAAACTTCAGCAGGAATGTTAGATGCATTTTTGCAAATGCCTTTTGAGTTGGTTATTAGTCAATCATTTACATTTACTGACCGCTCATCTTCAATAGCTGCTATGAAAATACAGCAAGGAAGGATGGTGCAATCTGGTGATGTGGCCGTATCTCAGACCTATGAGATTAATGAAGCGCTTGATATGGCTATGAGTGGTACTATTGGTTTTGGTAAGCATCATTTAACGGTTTTATGTATTGATGATAGCGCTAAATCTTTAGAAAACTCTCTTGCCATGTGCAGTACTGAAATTGGTAATGCTGGTATGATACCTGTTAGAGAAAGGGTTAATCTTGAGCCTGCATATTGGGCGCAGCTTCCTGGTAATGAAGATTTTGCAGTAAGAAGGGCTACTATAAATACCTTAAACCTTTCAGGTTTTGCATCTTTTCATAATTATCCAACCGGGCAAAAGGAGAAGAATCACTGGGGAGAGGCTGTAACGGTGCTTGATACCACATCAGGAACGCCTTTTTATTTTAACTTCCATGTCAGAGATGTTGGGCATACTACTATCATTGGGCCTACAGGTGCTGGTAAAACTGTTTTAATGAATTTTTTATGCGCTCAGGCAAGAAAATTTAATTGTCGTATGTTTTTCTTTGATAAAGATCGCGGTGCTGAAATATTCATTCGAGCACTTGATGGCAGATATACAGTTATAGACCCAAGTGGTGATTGTGGTTTTAATCCGTTGCAACTTGAAGATACGGGAGAAAATCGTGGATTCTTAATGGATTGGCTAAAGCATTTATTAACAGTAAATGGAGAAACTATAGACGCTGAAGACGGAATGCGCATAGAAGAGGCTATAAGTGGTAATTTTAAACTTGATAAGGCAGATCGAAAATTAAGCAACATCGCAGCATTTTTAGGTATGGGCGGTGCTGGAAGTTTAGCTAGTCGCATATCTATGTGGCATGGAAATGGATCGCATGCAAATGTTTTTGATAATAATGAAGATTGCATAGATTTTGGTAAGGATCTGGTATTTGGTTTTGAAATGGGTGATCTTCTAAAAGATAAAGCAGCCTTGGGCCCGGTTTTATTATATATATTCCACAAAATAAATTTATCACTTGATGGAACACCCAGCATGATTGTTTTAGACGAGGCCTGGGCATTAATTGATAATGATATATTTGCTCCTAAAATTAAAGATTGGTTGAAGGTATTGCGAAAATTAAATTGCTTCGTAATTTTTGCTACTCAATCAGTTGAAGATGCAAGTAAGAGTCAAATTAGCGATACTTTAATTCAGCAGACAGCTACGCAGATATTTCTGCCAAATTTAAAAGCTACAGATGTGTATAAAACACATTTTATGCTTAGTCAGCGTGAATTTACACTTATAAAAACAACCGATCCAACTAGTCGTTTTTTCCTTGTTAAGCAGGGATTAGATGCTGTTGTTGCCAGAATTGATCTAAGCGGAATGGATGATGTTATAAATGTGTTATCCGGTCGTGCGGAGACGGTTATTCTTCTGGCAGAAGTTATTAAAGAAGTTGGAGATGATCCTGAAATCTGGTTACCCATATTTTGGGAAAGGGTAAGAAATGTTTAGGCTAAAAAATACATATTTTTATCACAAATTTGTGATAATGTGTAAAAAGGCCAATAATTTTAACAAATTAAATGCTGAGAATAGGGGGAGATTTCTCAAGGAATTATTGTTAAAATATGCGGCTATTTTTTATATTGAAAAGGTTAGTAGCCTTTTTGGTGGTATGATGCTTGCCGCGCCTAAAAAAGCAATAATATCTTTATTATCAGTAATATTTATATATTTGGGAAGCTTTCAGACGGCAAATGCTGATGAGCAATTTATCAAGGCTCCCGGTGCTTCTATTTTAGGGGGAAATTGTAATCCTGCGGCATTGCCGGATAATGATCCATATAGGATTAAAAGCGATGGAAGTCTTTATAGAGATAGTGATGGTAATCCTGTTATTGACAATACAAGAGATATTAACACCAAGTCATGTAAAGGGCAGGGGATTGATATCAGCAAATTTAAAGTTAGAATAAAATTTGATCCTAATTTTCCTGTTGCTGCAAATCATACAGACTCACTAATTGAGAAAGCGTATCCTTTTGCTCCTTATACAAATTCTTCAATGAAGGATTTATTAGCTGCAAGTGCGGCAGCTACTGCAGAAGTAGGAATTGGCGAAACAAAAGAAGTAGTTGTCAATTCAGGAATAAATTTCAGCGTTGTGCGTGAAGGTAATATGGCTTGTGCTTATTCTTTGCCATCAGCTGTTCCTGTAGGATATAAATATAAAAAATGGTTTGTTGATATAGTTGGCTCTTCAGAAACTCCGCCTACAACCGAAGATTCTCTATTTTATTCAAGAGTTCAAAATAATGCTGATAGTACAGCTCCTAAAAAATATATATTTAAATATAACGATGTTAAAAAATATTATGAATCAATATCTTATGAATCTGGCTCTTCAAGTGGCGTTGGCACAAAAGTTGAGTCTGGTGTAGTAAAAAATCAGATAAGTAATAATTGCATTGCTTTACCTAGTAGCGTGAGTGCTCCTCCTGTTGTTAATTTTGGAAAGTTAATATCACCTGTATGTAGTGACTATAGCAAATCTGCATCTCAATATGAGCATCCTTTTTTAGGAGTTGCTGTTCAGTGTGTTGAGGAAACTATACTAAATATATTTACTCCTGAGGCTAAAGATGGTGAGTCTACGGTTAGCTTCTTTTCTCAAATGCAGGAAAGATTAAAAGACATAGTCAGAGCTTTATTAGCCTTATACATAATAATGTTTGGCTATAAATTGATGTCAGGTAAGGAAGTACCTAAGCGCGAAGAATGGATGTGGCTGGGTATAAAGCTTGCATTAGTGATTTATTTTGCGGTCGGACCTGGAATGATAACTGCTTATACAAGCGCTATGAATATATCAAAAGGTCTTTCAATGATTGTTCTTGATGCAGGAATTGGTGTGAGTGAAGATCCAACAATAAGGGCAAAAATTGCACAACAACGCACTTCTTTCTCAGAGTGGGAAGATGCGAAGAAAAAATTAATTGAGGGAAGTGGTCAGAGCGCTAGGTTAAGTCGTGATTTGGAATTATTAAAAGCAAGTCTTGGAAATGACCCTTGCGCTTATATAGATCCTGATAATTCCGGAACATTATGTGGAGAGGTTAACAAGGCCAAGAAAGCCTGGGATGCGAGTAAAGTAACATCTTCTGCTGCCTTGGCAGCTTATAGTGCAACACCAACTGCCAGACAGGACAATTATCTAAATGCAGTTAGTGAATTGATGAAATGTACTTATGATGCTGCAAAGATAGCAGACTCTAGCCAAAGAGAAGCAGCTTTTAACGCCTGTTATAATAAAACATATGGCGGTATAAAATGTACAGCAGGTTCAACAGCTAGCCATGTTACTTATAAAACTGCAAAAAGTTTATGTTCGCCGGTTTTGAATGGTGAATCCGAGCCTTCTGCAAAATCCTATAACGATAAAGCAAAAGAAGATAAAGCTGCAATGGAGGCTTTATATAACGAGGCAAGAAATAAGGAAGTAGCCTATGGAAGGCTAAAAACAAATCTTGAAGATTTAAAAAAAATTTGGGATGCCAAGAAGCTTCTTGATGATGTGAGTACTAAAAAAAGTGAACTTGATGCAGCTGAAGCTGCGAGCTGTGAAATAATGTACCAATCATCGCCAGACTCAAGTTCCTCAGGTTTTGCATCTGCTAATGCCAATACTCAATGGCAGGCGGCGGGGAATGAAATTAATGTTGATGATAAATATTCGATAATATTACCCAATAGAAGTGAGTTCTGGAAGGCTTACGGTACTGATCCAGGAAAATATTCAGGTACGGGATTCTGGTTTTATTTTTCTGATAAGAATCCTAATACTGAATTTCCTGACGCTGCAGGTTCTTCCTCTGCTAATCAGCCGCCTGGTACATATGTAATGACTTCTGATGTCGCAGAAGAGGTTTCTAAGATAAATAATGGAAAATTATATTATAGATTCTCAGATCAGTTTTTTACAAATTATGAAGAGGATAACTCTGGTGGTTTTACTTACACAATATCAATATGGAAAGCCGGCTGTAAAGGGGTAAATGGCGAGTATGTTGCAAGAACTGGTTTTGATTCATATAAAGCAACGCAGGTTGCTGAAAAAAGAAGTGCATATAACGCAGCAGTTGCAGCTGCAAATAGTTCGTCATTAACTTCAGATCAATTAGACATCACTAATGGCAGAAAAACTGCTGATAGTTTAGCTAATCCTCTAATTTCTCAAATTAATACTGATAAGGCAACAGTTGGGCTTACATTAGATACATCTTACGATGCAATGATGGCTGGTAGTTATTATAATGACAAGCTTGCATATATAAATCAGAAGATTCCAGAATCTGAGAAAGAGCGCCAGGATGCTGATCTAAAGCTTTGGAGATTTGGCGGAACTGTTCATTACACATATACATTATCGGGTAAAGATGAAAACGGAAATGATATTACAAGCACAATCTCTCCAACAACAGTAAATAATGATGATCCTATTTTGATTTCATCCTATAAAACCAGTGAATTAAAAACATCTTTAGACTCTGCCACAGCAAAAGAAAATGCTGCTAAAAGTGCTTATGATTCAGCAATTGCAGCATATAACGCCAAAAAAGGCGAGATAGCATCAAAAGAAGGAGAAGTTACTTCTGTTGATGTTGCCGGGCTAACTGCGCTTGTTGAATCTAAGAAAAAAATCTATGAAGATGTGTCAAAAGAGCTGGTATCCATGAAAGAGTCTATGGTAAAAAGTGGAGAAAGGGTCTTTTGTGATTTTAAATATCACAATTATGCCCCAGATCAGCAGCATATGATGCTTTGGGATACTTTAGATTGTCGAATAAGTAAGTATTTGGGAGTAAATGCCTTTAAAGGAACTTATCAGGATGGCGATATAGTTATACAGAACAAAGATGTTCCAAGGTCATTATGGATGGGTTTTCTATCTATTGTAAGTAGTGATTATGGCATTCCTATTTTCGTATTTACGTTTATTTTTCTTCTATTTATAGTTATGATAACAATCAGAATAGTGCATATATATATAATGGCTATTTTAGCTATTGGCCTTATGACATTTATTGCGCCGCTTTTTATACCTGCTGTATTATTTTCTTTTTCTAAAACAATGTTTAATTCCTGGTTAAAGCAGTTTATTTCGTTCTCATTGCAACCAGTTATATTATTTGGATTCTTATCGTTTTCTTTTGTGATATTTGATCATGTTATATATGGCAAAAACATAAGGTTTGATGCTAATAACGACATCGTAATGTCGGGAGGAAAATGTAATGGTGGTAATGTATTGGAAGGTGTAAAGGGTAATTTTGGTTCAACTCCATTAGAAGATATAATCGCAGAAAATCAAAGACAGGTCGGGTGTATATATCAGACTGCCAAATTTAGGCGTGTACACACTGACATTAGTAAGGCATTTGGTCCTGAAGATGTTTCTAAGAATGATCTTGCGGTTAATAAAGTAATATTTAGAGGATCTAATGACAAAGATCTTTTTGATGGTCTTTTAAAAATAGTAATAATTTGTTTCATAATTTATTCGATGCTTGATTCTGTCGAAAAAATGTCTTCAAAAATTATAGGTACTATGAGTGGAACTGGTGGTGCTGGTGCGGCCTCTTTAAGTTCTGCGCCTGTTGCATCTCCTCGCCAGATTGCTGAAGGCCTGGGCAGTGTGGCTCTTAAGGGTGGGCAGGCCGCAGTACTTACCAGAAAGGCAATTACGAGTTCTCCTGAGAAAGCCAAGGAATTATATGCCGGAGGAAAAGAGGCCATTAAAAATTTTGAAGAAAATATGGGCAAAGCTCAGGCAAATCTTGAAGATAAGATTGACTCTTTCAAAAGAGGGTTTAACAGAATAAATAAAGGTGCTCCAGGAGGTCATGATGGTCCTGTGCGTTATGTTGGTGCAAAGCGTAATCTTGGTAGTCAGATGCAGTCAGCTGCAGATACTGTTAAAGCTAGCCCTGCTGATAAAATATCAACTATTCCCGGTCAGTTGAAAGAAGAGGCAAAAAGTTCTCTTAAACAACTGAATAAAGATAGAAAGGCATTAGCTGCGGATATCAAAAAAGGTGCTTCTGGCCTTAAGCAAGATACAAAAGATGCGCTTAAAGGTGCAAGAGAAGGCGCTAAGTCATTAAAAGATGATATTAAGTCAGGACTGGCGTCAGCAAAAGATTCAGCTAAGAAAAATCTTGGTGCTGAGGCAAGAAAGAATGCAGCTGAAAATATCAGAAAATCTCTTACTAAAGAAAATATTAAAGATAGTTTGGCTCAAGCTAAAGAAACAACAGCAAGAGGCCTTGTAAGTGCTATGAAAACCAGTAAAGAAGGATTTAGTTCTCTTGGCTCTGACATTGCAGATAAGGCTTCAGATATTAATCAGTCAGTAAAAGATTTTAATACAAGACGTAAAATTAGCTTAGAAAGACGGCAGCAAGAATATGAAGTTCAAACATATGAAAAAGACCTGGCAAAAGAAGCAAAAAAGGAAATTAGAAAAATGAAGAATCGTCGATATAACTTAGATGGTATTGTAAGTCCTGGTGGTACTTCACAAAGAGGAAGAAATTCAGGTGGTGAAGGTGCAATAAGGGTAGGAAGAAATGCAAATAGAGGTGATGATGCTTCCTAATATGTTAATAGAATATGTAGTGAATTTATGTTATAATGTTTGGTCTGCCAAAGAAAGGGTGAAAAGGAAATATTATTATTATGCTTAGAAAATTAATAACATTTCAGCTAATAATATTCTTGGTATTTATTGCCTTTACAGGTTTCTTTGCGCGCTTTGCAGAAGCTGCATTTGTTGATGCTCATATAATGTATTCTTCTTGCGATCCTCTGAGAAATGGCTGTTCTCCTGCAAAAAATGACTACGATAAATGGTTAAAAGAAAATTTTAAAGTTAGAGTTGGTTATGTAGATGAACTTAATTTGCCAACAATTGCCAGTAACTTAGCTGCAGGAGATAAGGGTCATGTATGTTATGATTATTTATTGAGATCCGAGGCAGAAAAATTTACTTGTCGCTTGAAGGTATATGAGAATGCTTATTCAATATATGGGGGTTATTCAAAAGAGTTAGAGATTGGTGGCCCTAATGTAGAAATTTTTGGTGGCACTTTAACTTTAAAATTTAAAGTTCAAAGAGAAGGAGATAGGGCTTGTGTATATGGTTGGAACTTATTAACTGGTATTGAGGCATTAGATTGGGCAAAAGAGCCTGTAACAAGGTTACCTTATTCAAAAATTGCAGAAGATTATAAATATACTAAACTTCCTAAGAATTGCATTTTCCTGCCTCAACCTTACATTGAAACCAAACCTCAATGGAATGCTAATTTTGTATCTCCTGTATGTACTGACTATAAAGCAGGCGATTATAAATCGGAGCGTCCGTTTACAGGAGTAGTTGTTCAGTGTGTAGAAGATACAATAATGAATATATTTGTGAAGAATTTCACCGAAAATTCTGGATCTTCATTTTTTGATATTATGCAAGAGCGTCTAAAATCCTCTATCCGCGCTCTTTTAGCGATGTATATAATATTTCTTGGATATCAGTATATTATATCTCCCGGTAAGATAAAGGCTAAGGAATGGAACGGCATAGCTTTAAAAATAATGCTGGTTATATATTTTGCAGCAGGTCCGGGAATGAAAGATTTATTGCCGATGATTCTTGATGCCACTAAAGATATGTCGCGTATAATACTTGAAGCGGGAATGACAAAATATACGCCTGAAATATTTAAAAGTGATTTAATAAATGATCCTGAAGTTAAGGATAATATAGCCTCTGCTGGTGATCCTTTGGCAAAGGCAAAGGAAGAGTTGGAAAGTAAACGCAGACTTGTAACACAAAAAAGAAAATCTGTTTCTAGCAATCAGTCTGATGTTGACTCATCTACAGGGTCTGCAAAAGATGTTGCGGAACAAAATTTATCTGCTGCTAAAAAATCCAGAGATGCTGCTTATGAAGAATATCAGAAAGCTGTCCGGCAACATTACAGAGTTGGTCATATCAAAGCCTCTTATGGATATGCATATTGTGATTTTAGAGGTCAAACATATCCCGAAGGTAAGTCATTTTATGCTTTATGGGACATGATAGATTGCAAACTTGCAAAATATTTGGGTGTTGGAGAAAATAAAGCCGATAAAGACGTGCCTCAAGTTATTGTGATTGCTGCGGCATCGTTATTTAGTACAGTTTATGGCATATTGATATGGTTGCTAACTCTTGCGATGCTTGCTTTTATAGTTTTAATAGCTGTCAGAATTGTTCAAACTTACATTGTTGCGTTTGTTGTAGTTGTTATACTGGTTTATATATCACCCTTAATTATCCCGGCAATGTTGTTTAAATTTACAAAACCTATTTTTGATAAATGGGTTAAGCAGATTATGGGGTTTGCCATTCAGCCAATAATAATGTTTGCCTTTTTAAGTCTCATGTTTGGTGTGTTTGATCAAATAATTTACGAAGATAATAAGATATTTAATGCGGATAATACAATAGCAAGTGTTGATGGGCAATGTGGAGATAAAAAGCGTTCCTTGGGATGTGTTTATCAGGAGGTAAAGTTGGCAACTTCTGAAGGAATCAATCTTGGTAATGACTTCAAATTTTCAAAAATTGAAAACTTTTCTAATGGAGATGCAGAAAAAGCTGTTGAGTCACTATTAAAAATGTTTTTTGCATCGTTTTTGGTTTTTGCAGCATTAGGGTTAGTAGAGGATATGTCTAGTAAATTAACAGATTCTGCTTCTGCTGCTAAGATGGCAGGAGTTAAGGCTGCAGATCCTGTTTCTGCGTTAAAAGGCGCAGGAAGTGCAAATCTTAAGGCTCTAAAGGCAACTAAACTTGGAGCCAAGGCTACTGGAATTTTAGGTGGTAAAGCAGCAAGAGCTGGAGGTAGAGCTGCTTTTAATAATTCCAGACATATTAGGGCTGCTACTCAAAATATAAAGGCAGTAGGAGATGCTTTGAAAGGAAAAAAATAGTTTAGGTAAAGGTTAAGTTTTTAATGAAGAACATAATGAACGCTAAAATTTTAATCCGCTTTATAATGGCAATTTTGTTGCTAGGGGTTGTTGCGTGCAGTGATAGTTCTGACTTAGGCTCTCCAAAATGTATATTAGCAGATGAGTTTGGTGGGGTTAAAAGCAAAAATTTAAGATTAGAGGCGACGGACGCTTCATTGTCATCGGATACAAATGGCTGGAAAAATAGTGGTGTTAGCGTTAAGGCCGGCGATAAAGTTTTTATAAAGACTAGTGGTAGTATAAATTTATGTAATAACAGATCAAAAGATTCTGTTACTGTAGATGGATATGCCGACTCATATTATGCATCTCCTTGGGGTTGGAGAGAGGTTAGCGAGACTACTGGCAGCAGTAATCCTCTTATTTTAAATAAACATGATCAATATGAAATAAGACTAACTCATAGAGGAGCAACTGGCGCCGATATTGATAAAGGTGAATGGCACTGCTCTGGTAGAGGATCAGGAAACCATTCTGAATGTGCTCTTAAAAATGGTGAAGGCTTTATGTTCTATGCTCCAGGCATTATGAGCAATACTCAGAAATATAGTTATTTCAACCCTGCGGCTACTGACTCAAGAAGATATGATATGATTTCTGATGTTGCAAGAAGTAGTGCTGCAGCAAAAACAAAATTATATTATAAATTTGAGGATGATTGGAGCAACCCTTCATATATGGGTGATAACTGGGGTGGTTTGCAGTATCAGGTTAAATATTGGCGTGCTGGTTGTAGTGGTCATAATGGAAATTATTTGCGTTTAAAAGATGCTGGAGTGGATAATTCTATAATAAGTTTACATAAATATCCCGGCGGATTTTCTTATACTGCAACTAAAAATGGAGAGCCAAAATTTCAGATATATGAAGATGCAAATTATAATTGGGAAGATGAAAAGGACGGAAGTGGTGACGGTACTGGCAGCAATAAGGGAGATGGTTATAATGATAAAAACAGCAATGTTGGTGGCTATGATATAGTAGTCAGGATAACAGATTCAAACTCAACTGATATTATAAACTCAATAGTTGGCCCAATAAGAAAAATACTTTTAGGTGATAAAAACGCTTCTCCTCCTATAGATGGTCTGACTGAACGTATGTATAAAAGAATTACTAATAACAGTGAATATATACGTGTTGCACAAGCATTGATGGCGACAACTATAATATTTTTTAGTTTCTCTTACATGATAGGTTTGAGTAAAATAACTCAAAAAGAATTATTTTATTTAATACTAAAATTATCAATTGTTATAGCCGCTATTTCTCCGGGCAGTTGGGAATTTTTCTATGATTATCTGTTTGTTTTCTTTATAGAGGGGACAGACCAGCTGATATATTTGTTAACGAGTCAGTTTGATAGTGTTTATATTCCAGGAGATGGTTCAAAATCAAGTGTTTTACAAGGAGAGGTTGCATATCTAACTGGCACTGATGCTGCAAATGTATCGGCCAATGCATTTTCCTTTTTAAATGTAACACTTTCAAAGATATTTTCAGAGGCAACGCAGTTAAAAATACTGGGTCTTTTTTCATTCGCGCCAATAGGATGGGTTTATGCCATCCTTATGTATTTAGGAATAGCTGTATTTTTACTTTCAGTTGCAAAGGCCGTTCTAATTTACATAATGTCCATATTATTTACGTCATTATTGTTATTTATGGCGCCCATATTCATTTTGTTTATATTATTTGATGCAACTAAAAAAGTATTTGATAATTGGGTTAAGCAGCTAATTAGTTTTATGGCGCAACCTATATTTTTATTTATTATTTTATCTATTTTTAATATTTTTATACTCTCTGCAATGTATACGGTTCTTTCATTTAGCGTTTGTGAAGGATGTGCATTTGGAATTAATTTGGGCCTTATAAACGATATTTTCCAAATAGAAAACAATTTATCAATTTGCTTTATAAGATCTTATCTTCCGTGGGGTTATGATAGCGGTTTTGCTGCTGATATAAAGATAGGAAAATCACCGGTTAGTTGGTTCATGATAATAATTTTTGTAATGTTATGCTATATACTTCATAAAATGCTGGAATTTATTGTTACACTAAGCAACTTATTGATTTCCGGGGATGCAGGTTTAGCTTTGGATGCTCCGGCAGCTGCTATGGTAGAAGAGGTGAAAAACACAGCTACAAGTACGGCTAAAGGGGCAAAAAATACATTAAAAGTTGCTGATGACTTCACTGGAAAACATGCAAGCGATCAATCGAAAATGTTTGTTAGGGCTACATTGGGAGGATTGGCTGAAAAAGTAGGGTTCAAGGATGCTGGTAAGAAAATAAGAAAATCAGACGCGTTTAAAACCAGCAATGAGAAAAAGGGTAAAAAATCTACCTCTTTAAAAGAGTTTTTATTTGGTAGTAAATCAAAAAAAGAAAAAGATGATGCTTAAATATTAACAACAAATAACTAACGGAATTTAGATGATAAAGGCTATTGGTAAATTTTATAAAGGGGATGTTGATGTGATGAAAATTGCAAATAATATCTTATTGCTTATAGCCATGCTGGTTGTTACTTCCTGCTTAAAATTAGATAGCAGGGATTGTATATTAGCAAATGAATGGGGTGATAGAGAGGTTAGTTTGTCGACCGTAATAGACCCAACATTTAAATTTCAAAAACCACCAACGCCTATAAAAATTACCGCTGGAAACAAATTAGCAATAGAAGTTGGCGGTTTGGTTGATTTTTGTCCTAAGGCATATTCTGTTGCAACACAAGCAACTCAGACAGGAACCGGAGATGGAGCAAAAAATGGCTGGAACCTTTTGGCTGCAGAAGGTAAATATACCGTAGGTGAGGATATAGCAATTTTTGCAGAAGGTTCATATACTGACATAAGTGGCAATGCAAAAACTCAAGGGCAAGGTCTTTATTTATATTTTGATTATCAGGGTGGAACTCCTCTTCCATCAATAGAGTCAAATCCAGATAAATATCATAGTGCAGATAACTGGTGGTACGGTTCTTATAAGGGAGGAGAATCTGAACGTAAATTTAAGCCGGGAACTCCAATTGGTAAAGATGCGGATGGAAATATCATACCGGAAAAATTATCTACCGATCAATTCATAGAGCTTTATGATAATGGAACTGTAGGCAAGGGCGGTGGTTTTACAGGGCGTATACCTGGTAAAAAACATGGTGATCCTGTGAGTATATATTATCGATATGCGCGCAATGCTGATGCCCGTCAAATGGATTGGGAAGGCTCAGAGCGTTCCAACCCATGGATGGGTAAATATATATGGAATCAGGGAAGTTGTATTGCCTGTGCTTATGGTGTTTTTGAATCTACGTGTATGTTTATGGGAGTATTTGCTCCTATTTGTATTGCTGCAGCAAAAGCTTCTTGCGCTGCAGATGGTATGTTGCCTGAGCAGAATAAATGTAGAGAAGTTCCTAGTTCATTTGATGTTGACAGGGCACATGAAAATGATCCAAGAACAAATGTTTTAGACACTGAAAATATCACCCAAAGTGGCGATAATAAAATCAGAGCGGCAAGATTTGATCACTGGATACAAAATAATAATAATGGAGGCTGTTATCCTGACTATGAAAAAGGAGGTGAGGCTTTGTCATATGCATTTGACTATTATAAAAAAGGAGAAAGTGCTGGCGGTTCTTGTACTGGAAAACTAGATAAGAGGGATGATAATAGAAGATTCTCGACTAAATATGCGCCCAATAGTGGTGGGTACACGTTAAAAATATCAAGTGGCTGCCTTGGTAAAAATGGTGAGTATCTATCAATGCTATTTGTAAATAGTAATGCTGAAGATGAATATACAACCGAACTTAAGACTGAAGGAGATTGTAAATTATCTGTAGATGCTGGTTGCAGAATAAAACTTGATAAAGAAGGGCGCCCTGAAATAAGAAAAACTCTTAAACCGCCTCCAGGTGGTGCATCTTTAATATCTTTAACACCTTCAGCTGATGGTAGTGGAGTTATCGATCTTAATGGAAATAGTAAAGAAGGCTATACAGCGCCTGCAAGCGGGACAGTGTGGTTCCAGCTTGATGATACGTTTGCTCCGGTTGATTATAGGGATAATATTGGCTCTTATGGTGTTAACATCAAAACTGTAAACACCACCGGTGGTTTTTCTGATACAATAAATGCGGTGATAAAGCCTATGCGCCATATTATTTTTGGAAAATGTACAGGAAAGGATGATTCAGGCAAAACTCGTGAGAATTTGGGTGAAACCAGCTGTCCGGCAGGAAGCTGGAAACCCGGTGTAACCAAAAGATTGTATAATCAGTTAATTAGTAAAGATGGAACTACTGAAACGGCATTTGTTGCAGCGGTAAGAGCTGCTTTGGTGTTATATGTAATTATATATTCTATGATGTATATGGTGGGTATGATTAAAGATCCACAAAAAGAATTTTTGGTTAGCATTATTCGCTTATCTCTTGTTAGTTTGGTGATTAGCCCTGAAGGGTGGGATTTCTTCAATACCTATTTATTTGTTATATTTACAGACGGCCTTAATGACTTGATAGGAATTATGGCAGGTCAGTTTACGGGAGTTGTAACTGTGGCTTCAGATTCATATTATGCCGCAAGTTCAGACCAGATTAGTGCGGTTACAGCATTGAATAATACTGACCCATTCCAATTTATGAATCAGACTATATCTAAATTTATAACAGAAACAACAATGTTGAAAATATCAGCGTTGTTATTTGCCTCTCCTGTTGGGTTTATTTATATATTTGTTATATTATGGGGTATGCTATTTTATCTTCTGGCGATAATAAAAGCTGTAATATTATACATATTGGCATTATTTGGAATTTCTCTTCTTCTTGCTTTGGCTCCGGTATTTATTTCTATGATGTTGTTTAAGCAAACCAGAGGCTCTTTTGAAAACTGGGTTAAATTCCTGTTTAATTTCCTTGCCCAGCCAGTGTTATTATTTACGGCACTTGCGGTATTTAACGCATTTATATATTCAAGCATAACATCTTTGCTAAATTATGATATTTGCTGGAGATGCGCATTTGATATTAAAATTCCAATGGGTGTTTTAAAACCTATAGAATTTTGCCTGTTCCACACTTATTTGCCTTGGGATAAATATCCATCAACTGAGATGGGGCGTATGCCTATTAACTTTTTTACTATATTAACGTTTATTATCCTATGTCAGGCGATGTTGAGATTAACTAGCTGGATAACAGAGTTGGCAAGTGAGTTAACAGTACAAAGCTCTTCTGGTTCTATGAATGCCGCTGCTGGATCTGTTGTGTCGCAAGCGGCCAAATATAGTAAAATGGCAGGTGGTCAGGCATTTAAGCTGGCAAAGAAAGCAAAAGATTTAATGAGTAATAAAAAAGAAGACAAAAAAGAAGATTCATAATTTTTCATTTAGATAAATATGAATAAATTTATGATGGAGATTAAAATAGATTATAAACGTGCCTTAAAATTAGTATTTTCTTTAGCATTGCTGTTCATCGTTACAGCGTGTCAGGAAGATGCATGCACTTTTGCAGATGATTGGGGCTATCCTAAACAGTTTGTTCCTGCAGGACCAAGTGGTGATGCAGGGCCTAAGATAGTTAATCTTAGTGGCGGAAAGCAGGCTATGGATTGGACCGATAGTGGGCAGGTTATAGTTGATTCATCTCAAAATTTATTAATAACCACTTCTGTAAGAAGTAAGTGGTTGCCGTGGTATGGAGTTAAGGGTAATGAAGCTCAAGGCCGCTGGAGTGACCAGCAATTTGTTTCTCCAAATAAAGTATGTGCATACAGGCTGCATAATCCTGATAATAAATATGACATCTGGCCTGAAGTTTTAAAGGGGCAGGCAGAAGATAAAAGAAATACTCAAAAGCCGGATAAGAATCTTGATTACTGGACGCCATGTTGGTTAAAAGATGGTATGGGTTTATATATTGGGCTTGCCAATGATAATAGTACAGATCAATCTAATATTGTGACTACAAAGCATATTGCCGATGCAAAAAAAGCCAATATAACAAAAATTGGAGATTGGCCTTACCTTAAATCAAACGATAAACATCGTATTGATTTTAATAGTGATTTATATTCTGCTGCTAAGCCAGAAGATGTTTATAAGACATTTAGAAGCGATACCGAAATGGATGGTTATCTGGTGCGTGGTCCTGCAAATTCTGAGATTAAGGGAGCGCAGACTAACGACCGTATATTCTTCAAAATCATGGATAATTATTATGATGATAATATTGGTGGATATGAAGTTCATATGAAAAGTGGTACCAGAAGCCCTGAGCCCGGGCCTTTGGAGGCAATCGTTCAAATGATAAAAGACCCGCTATATTCTGTTATGACACGCACATATGAGGGAATTGTAAATAATAAAGGTTTTGTAGATGCTGTAAGGGCTGCAATAGCGCTATTTATAATATTCTATGGATTTTCTTTTATGATGGGAATGGTAGAAGGTGGTTATAACGACTTTCTGGTAAACATCTTTAGAGTTGGTGTTGTTATTGCTTTGATAAGCCCGGGAAGCTGGGACTTTTTCTATAATTACTTATTCGATATATTTGTCAGGGGAATAGAGCAGGTGACGGCGCTTGTAATGTCACCATTTGGTGATTACGATCCTAATCAGCCATGGTTCTCAATGGATCGGTTGTTGGCAAAATTTTTCTCAGCAGAAACATCAAATAAAATATCTGCCGTGTTATTTTCTAATGCGATAGGGTTCTTATTTATAGTAGTTATTTATGCCGTGTTTATTTTATTCCTTGTGTCCTTAGTTAAGGCATTAATGGTTTATTTAATTGCTGTTATGGGAGTGGCTATGCTTATTGCCATTGCTCCTTTATTTATAGTATTTATAATGTTTTCAAAAACCAAGCCTCTTTTTGATGAATGGATTCAGCAATTTGTTGCGCATGCAACTGAGTTACTAATATTAATGGCGGCGCTTGGATTATTTGCGGCGATAATAGTTCAGTATATGGAGTCTACTCTTGGATTTAGAACATGTTGGGAGAAATTTTATGTATTTGAGTTATTTGGTCATAAAATATTCAGTATAGGTTACTGGATGCCATCAGTTGGCGGAAATGAGCATAGTGATTTATTCAGAGACTGGTCTGGGGACGGTATAAAAGAATTATATTCTGAATATTTCTTAAGAACTTATGGCGTAGTTGCGTCCTATAAGGAATGGCCATATACAGATATTCCATATTTAGATCCTAAAATTGATGGGGAAAAAATTCGTAAATATCTGACTAATGAAAATTTCATAGATTTTGGTGATCTGATAATTTTTGCTTTAGCTGTATATTTGATGCTGCAATTTATGAGCTATGTACCAATATTAGCTGGTATCATAAAAGGAGCTACAAAAGAATCATCCGCAGGAATTATGGCGCCGGGAGCCCAATTAACAAAAACATTCACAAGCGCGGTTATAGGTTCTGAAGGTTCTGGAAAAAGAATGAAGCGGGATAAAAAAGAAGCTGGTGGCGGAAAAATAGGTATGAGGAGATTCTCTATTGGTGGCAGAGATATGGGGCTTGCTGGTAGCGCATTGCGCGGAATGGGTGAGCTTAGCAAAATCGCCGGCATTAAAGATACAAAAGGTATGTTCAATAAGTTAAGTGCAAAAGAAAAGCAGGAAGCTAAAGATGAGAAGAAAAAAGCAGGTGGAAGTAATATTACGGCCGACAGGTTATCCGGTGGTACCAACACTAACTTCTCAACTTCAATAACAGAAGCATCTGCAAGTGTAACTGATAATAGAAGCAGATCTCAGATACGTGCGGATAAAGCACTTGAAAGAGAGCAGGCAAGAAAAGACGCTCTTCGTGAGGCGCAAGAGGCATCAGCGCAAGAAAAAGAAAGAGCACTTCGTGATGCAGAAGAGGCAAAAGAGGATAGAGTTATGGCTGCAAGAGAGTCTATAGCTAATAAGTTGTTTGAGAAATCAAAAGAGGGTAAAGAAGCAAGAAAAGCGGAGAAGAAAGCTGCAAAAGAAGCAAGAAGGTTGGAAAAATCTCAGAAGGCGGGGCGTTATGCAAATAAGGGTGATTCTTCTTATAAGAAAGCTTATAAAGATCAGAAAAAGGATAATCGATTAAAAATTCTGGAAGAAGCAAAATCAAGAATTGATAAGAAACTTCAAAAAGATAGTGATAGAACCAGAAAGCTATATAATAAAGAAATTAATGCTCTCAAATCAAAGGTAAGAGGAACCAGTGACCAGAGTCTCAAGGAACAGTACAGACAGAGCATTGCTAAATTAGAAAAAGAAAGAGATGAAACTATAAATAGAATGTCTTTGGATGTTGGTGTTAAAGCAGATATGTTAAGGAATGAAATTGAAGGTCTGAGAGCCAGCGGAGTTGGCAAAGATATAATTGATAATGCAGAAAGAGTATTAGCTGATAAAGAAACAGCTGAAAAAACTGCAATAGAAGAGCAAAGAGCAATTGAAGTAGAGCAAAGACAGGCTCAGCAAGAAGCAGAAAGGCAGGCTAAGCAAGAGGCGGAAAGACAGGCCGCAGAAAAAGCCGCTGCAGAGCAAAAAGCCGCCTTTGAAGAAGATGCAAGAGCTGCAAAAGCAGCAGCTGAAGAAAAAGCGGCACAAGACAAGGCAAGAGCAGAGCAGGCAAAAGATGCAAAAGAAAAGGCTGAGGCTGATAAGAAAGCTGCGGCTCAAAAAGCATATGAGGATACTTTGGCGGCATTGCAATCTCAGCTTGCCAAGCATGAGCCCGGATCTGATCAATATCGCTCCATTGAGGCTCAAATAGCAAGGCTTGAACCGCCAAAATAATTGAAATAATTTAATTATTTCTGCAAAAATATGCAAAATAATGACTTTCTGGTATAAAAGAAAAGTAAAGATATTATAATGCCATTTTCAGTTTAAAGAATTGCGAGGAATTTATGTCCGAAATTAACAAATTAATAAGTGGATTTCGTGTTTTTAAGGCAACTCAATATCAAGAACAGCGCGAAATGGTTGGCCATATATTGCGTCAGGGTATTCAGCCAAAAACAATGATTATATGTTGTAGCGACATGCGTATAGCACCTGGAAAAATATTTAGTTCAAATCCGGGAGAAATATATGTTGTAAGAAATATAGCCGGGCTTGTTCCTACATATACAGAAACGGGCGCTCATGGAGTTCTGGCTGCTATTGAATATGCGGTAAGAGTTTTAAATGTTGAAAATATTGTTGTTATGGGGCACTCAAAATGCGATGGCATAAAAGCTTTGATGTCTGATGCTCATGATGCAAGTCACAAGGGGTCAAATTCAATACAAAACTGGCTATCAATTGCAAATGAAGCAAGAGATGCTGTAAAAGCGGCATTAAAAGATAAAAGTCAGGAAGAGCAAGAAGAGTCATGCGCGCAAGAATCAATCATATTGTCATTGAAGAATTTGCTTGGATATCCTTGGATAATGAAGCGCATAGAAGAAAATAAGATTAGTGTTTTTGGCTGGTATTTTGATATTGAAGAGGGGAATTTAAGGTGCTTTAATCCTGATACTCAGCAATTTGAAACAGTTATGTAGTCAGCAGTGCCTATATTTTATGATTAAAAATCCCTTTGATATAAGCTTTAATAATTTACCTGAATCTCTACCAATATATGACGTAAGAAGCGAGCTTCTTCTGCCTGGTGGTCAGATTCCTCTGCATATTTTTGAAGTTAAATATCTTAATATGATTCAGGATGCTTTAGCTGCTAAAGATCGAATGATCGGAATTGTTTTACCGAAATCTGATAATTCAAAAGGAATGTATGATATTGGATGTGCGGGGCGAATAACTTCGTTTGAAGAAACAACGGATGGCAGATTCTTGATTACTCTGACAGGATATTGCAGATTTCATTTAAAAGATGCTATCCCATCAATTCGTGGATATAAAAGATATTCTGTTGATTGGAGCAATTATAAAAATGATTTATATATAGATCCAAATTCTGATATTGACAGGGATGGACTTATTTCAATTCTGATAGATTATTCAGAAGCTTTGTCAATCGATATGGATTGGCATGTATTATCGCAAGTGCCTAATTTTAATTTAATAACATTTTTTGCAATGAGCCTTCCATTTGATATTAAAGACAAGCAAATTCTGCTTTCAGCTCACACGGCAGAGGAAAGGGCAGATGTTTTAATTGCAATGATTAAAGACGCAATGAAAAATAAAGATGCCGATAGAAACTAAAAATTTTCTAACTTAATCCTGATATTTTTCTATATTCTTCGCAGGCCAGAAATTTTTTGCGAATTACATAATCGATTGATAATTTACCTGCACCTTGAAACATTAATACCAATATTAAGCTTGCCCAGTAAAAATGCTCAATATTATGCTGATATGTGAACTCAATTACAGCTACCATAACTAATAATGCCGCAGCGGCAAATCTGGTTCCAAGGCCAATCACCAATAAAACAGGAGCTATTATTTCAACAGAAGTACCTAAAAATGCTGCAACATCAGGGGATAGAAACGGCACAGGATGTTCATATTCAAATAATAATAAAGTGCTGTCCCAATTGCCTTTGCCAATTCCTAAAAATCCGCTGGGAAGTTTTAAAATTCCTGATTTAAAAAATATAAATGCCAAAAGCAAACGTATAGGAATATATACTAAAAAATTCAGCTTTTCAGCCAATGCGATTTTAAACTCATATATACGAAATATAAAAGAAAACTTATTTAGGCAGTTTAGGCATTTTTTGTTATTAGTTTTTAATTCAGACATTTTGGCACCATAAAAAATTATTACTACAACCTTATTCGTATATGATGAAAATAAAGTTACAATATTTTATTTATTTGGCTTTTTGAATTATTTCAAAATTTTCTGAAATAACTTTACGAAAATCCTCATCAATTATTGCCCAGTCTACAATATCAACTTTTACTGGTAAATTCGAATTCTCAAAATCTTGCTTTAAGGTTATATATTTTGAGTCATCAAGAGGAGTTTCTGTAACTATAGCTAAATCAACATCTGAAAAAGGCTTTATATTATTTCCATGAACCCTTGAACCAAAAGCTCTTACTTCATATTCAGGTATGTTGGATATAAGTATATTTTTTATTATTTCAAAATCTTTATTTTCTATAAGCATTATCAATTTTCATTTTTAAGTTTTTCCAATAAAAACATAGATCTTTTATAAAAGTCAGGCAAACAACTATAAACCATATCAGCTTTTTCCTGATTATATGTGTGAGATGTCATATTTCTTTTTTCTCTGAATTCAAACCATGCTACAGGATCGTCAATAAGACCCTTTTCTGCTCCTGTTCGCAAAAGATTCTTAAAAGACATATGCTCTATTTCTATTGAAGATTCAGATATGTTTTCAAGGTGCCTTCTTAATAGCTTCATTCCAAGCTCATAACTATATTCAAAGCGCTGAATAGCAGAGTCCCTTATTATATCATCCTTAGGAAGTTTTAAAACGTCATCCAGACTTTTTAAGGCTTTTTCAAAATTGCTTGTGTTTATACTCATAGCAAACCCTTAGCAGCAGATGATTTAGCGCGCTGAGTTACATAAACAGAGCTGCCAAATATTATTATTGCACCAAAACCTGTCCATATGTTAAGAGTTTCTTCAAAGAAAATCCAGGCAATTATCGATGTAAAAATTAGCCTTGCAAAATCAAATGGCTGTACTGCGCTCATATCGGTTGCCGCATAAGAATTGGTCATACATAATTGCGCCATATTGGTAACCCAGCCCAATATAAATAATAGTCCTAACTGGTTGAGGGTAGGGGTTTGCCAATGAATAGTTGCAAGCGGAAAAGAAAGCGGTACCATTAATAATAACATCAAAAATAAAATTACTCTTGGTTGATCGGTGCTTGTTAGTTTTTTTACAAAAATATTTGAACATGACCAGCAAAATGTCGTGGCAATAACTAATAAAGATGCCCATTGAAAGGCCTCAGTTCCCGGGCGTAAAACGACAAGAACTCCGATAAATCCAAATAATAATGCTAACCATCGGTGAAAATCAACATTCTCTTTTAAAAACATAACTGCCATTATTGTACTGATTAAAGGTACGGTAAAAGTCAGGGCTATCACGTCTGTAAGAGGAATTATCGATAATGCATAAAAAATCATTATCATACCGGCAAGACCAGATACAGAGCGGCCTGCATATAATTTCCATCGATTTGTCCTTATGCGCTTAAAACCATAATTATATGCCCATGGTAAAAGGCAGATAAAAGCAAAAAGATTGCGGAAAAATACCATCTCAAAAGGAGATAAATCTGCTGATATGTGGCGGATTAATGATGCCATAACTGAAAACCAGAAAGCCGCAGCGGTCATCCATAATGCACCTTGCACTTGAGAGGGGTGTTTTTGAACAAATATATTTATATAAGCACTGACCATGAATGTTACTATAAAGTATAATTTAAGTGATAGCCACGAATGATAAAACCTTCTCTATAGAAAAAGCGATGTGCGTCAAAATTCTCTACATAGCTATCAAGAATTATACGTTTGCAATTCTCTTTTTTGGCAAGGTCTTTAATCCAGTTTACTATTTCTTTGCCAGCGCCTTTTGAAATATTGTTTTTGTCAGTTACAAGATTATCCATTTGAAGGAATTTACCGCAATAAAAACGATAGCTTATCCAAAAGCCTGTACAGCATATGCAATTATTTTCATCATCAAAAACTGCTGCCATGCGATAGCCAGAATCAACCCTTTGAGGAATTATTTCTTCATAATGTGCTTTTGTCATATCAGGATACATTTGAGAAATTACCTCAAATGCTGAAAACATTTCATCAATAGTTTTTAATTCTCTAACGCGCATTTGAATAATATATTATTTTTTTAAACATGCGAAAACTAACTGAATTTAAATATAACATCCAGTTTTATTAACAAATTTAAAGGGTTATTTAAGTTATTGCCTTCCTTTTACTGCTTGTTGTGAAGTTTCTATAATTTCAACATAAGGCCTGCTTGTGTCAGAATTGTATGGATGTTTTCTTTGATAAGGGTGATCCATGTAGTATTGTTCAATTCGATTAAAAATATTTTCATCAATAGTCATTTCTCCAAGTTCATCACACATTTTATTAAGAATGTATGGAACTACCATTCTTGACCCTTCTTGCTTTATGTTTTGAAGATCTCTAATTTGGTCAGTAAATATATTTCTTTCTATCCCAGTTAAATCATAATTTGGGTGTTCTGGCTGCAAAATTTTATATCTTATTCCTTCTGAAAGACCTAGTTGAGCTATTATATTTCCCTTGAAGTAATTTCGTAAATCATCGAATGTGTGATTAATTATCTCTGCTTCTTCATGAGATTCTTGACCGGTTTCTGCTTGTTGTTCTTCAACTATATGAATTTCAATACCTTTTTCTGTAGCTAGGCATTTTATTGAATCAAGTATAAATGCTGCAAATTTATTTCTTTGGTTTAGTGTAAGACCAAAATTTTTAAATTCCATGTCTATTATTCGTTGTTGCCAGCTTTTATTTTCATCTTCTGGAGTAATAGTTGGGATTCTTATTGTGATTGGTTCTGACGAAAATAAATTGGAAGCATTGGCAGAAGTGTCTGTATTAATATTGGCTCCAATACTATCTTTTGAATTAACAATAACTCTGGCAATTGCCTTAAGAATGCCTTGCGGCTCAAATTTACTTTTTTTGGGATCTAATAATTTTTTCAATTCTTCGATTGAGAGGGAATATTTATCTTTCATATGTTGTTTATTAGATGAACAATTAACTAAACTCATAGTAAATTTTAAGAGTTCAAATTGACTATCAAAAAAAACATGATTAAAAGCTTCTGGCATACTTATAAGCCTATTTTTTTCACTTTGAAGCGTTATTTTTAATCTTGATAATAGAAATATTTGATTAGAATAAGATAAATTTATAAATCTATCATCATCTTTTTTATTAGGTGGCTTTTTAAAATATTCAAGTGGATTAGATGCGCGCTTAAGGCATTTCATAGCATCAATATTTAATTCAATTTCAAATGCATCTTCATCTACTGTAGATTCATCTGTATTTTTTAAAAAATTTACCATGTCAGATAAAGATCTAGCAACGTAAAATACAGCACTTCTAAAAGTTACTTTAGAACTAAATGCCTTTTTCAAAAGAATTGATTTGGCCTCTTTTAAGTATTCTAGCTTTTCCTCAGTGCTGTTACAATACTTCTCTGATATAATGGAGGCTGCAAACTTAAAGTGCCTAATTGCTTCATCTTCTTCTGTAAAATATCCGTCTTTGAGTTCTATTGTAGATTTTATATACTTTCCACAATATTTGAATTCTTCTATTAATATTTTTTTTCTTATTTCTAATATCAAAGGATTATAAAATCTTTTTCCTTCTGAATTACATTGAACCTCGTCTGTTTTTTTTGTTTTTGCTCTAAGTATTTCAAGTTTATTTTTGTTGAAAATTTTAATTAGGTTGGTTTTTTCTTCTTGTATTGTAGTTTTTTTAGTTTCGTATAGTGCTTGATAATATTCTTTGTCTTTAATCAAACCTTCGTCTTCTGAAATTTTATCATGTTCTTGCTCTTCAGCAGGGCTTTCATCATCATCTATTTTATCTTCGTTTGCAGCAACGTCCAATGACTCTTCGGTAAGTGCGTCAGATAATTCTTTAGCAATTTCTTCAGAAAGTTTTTTTTCAATTTCACTTATTTCATGGTAATTTTTTATTATGTCATTTACTTGCGCCAAGATAATATCTATATTTTCTTGTAATAAACTATCTGTTTCATCTATCGTATCATCAAATATTGAATTTAATTTACCTAATCTATCAGAATTTTTTTCCTCTGACATGCTTATTCTAATCATTAAAATAGGATTTTTTCTTAACTCTTTATATAGTTTTGCAGTTTCATATTGAGCATCCTTTTGTAAGGTTTTGTTGGTTTTATTTTCTGCTGCCATTTTATAATATTTTGCAGCGTTTTGAAATATCAACTCTTCTACTTTGTAGTCAATACGAGTTTTTTTTGATTTTTCCAATTCTATATGTGGCATATGTTTGAACACATATGAGCCATTTTCTAGTTGTCTTCTGCCAACATATAAGCCCTTTTGGGATCTATCCCTTTCTATTTCTGTTAGTTGTTCATCTAGTTTAATTAGTTTTTTTCTTTTTTTTAGATAATCTATCTTTTCTTTTTCTAATTTTCTTAAAAGTGCTAAAGAATCAAAATCTGGTTCTATGGAACTTAGCTCTTTGATTCTATGTAGAGTTATTACTTCTATGTGGTTTAATAGTCTCTTATTTATTCTTGCAGCTTCTAGCTGAGATTTATGTTGTATTTCCAGATTCGCGCAATTTCTTGCCGCTTTTTCGTAATATTCCTGGGCTTTTAAAAGATAATCTACCTGTTCTCCTTCTTTATTGCTTCTATTTGCTAAAGTTTGATAGCAATCAGCTAAGCGCATCTGAATTTCATGAATATAAGCTTTATCTTCATTTGTAGTGTTAGGTTCAGTCTCATTTTTATTAATTAAAATTAAATATTCAGAGATTGATTGATTGATTTCGTCGGTTTCTTTTTTGCTATCAAAGGCAGGATAAAATCCATCCAAGGCGTCAAAAGGTATAAATAAACTATCAATATCAAGGGTTTCTTCTGATAAATCAATTTCACTGCCACTACCACTACCACAAGCTGCTGCTTTTGACATAAAAACATTCCTTAAAATATTTGTTATATAAATATAGTCATATAAGATACTTATATAATATTACAGTAATGTTTCAGTTGTTGTTCTTTTTGCCTATGAACAGGAATTTACACCATGAAGTGATGCAAGATGTTGTTTTTCTATATAGCCGCCAAGCATGTTTTCTTCCATATCAATCAAATCTTTAAACATGGCGCTGACCTGTTGGCAGTAAGTATCAGAATTTTTATTCATGGAAAATTGTGTAGCTTTATTAGCAAGATCGGTAACAAAACGATTTAATTCTCTTTCATAAGAAAAACCATATTTGCGCTTAAAATATGACTTAATATCTTCTGAACCAGTAATAAGATTATTTTTATATTTTATCATAAAACGATTATAATTTTTTTGCTGATCGCATGAAAGTGCTGCAACCATCATGTTGCTTTGTAGCGCTCTAAAGTCAAGTGCTTGAGATTCTTCCTGCATGGCGCAGGCAAAAGAAGAAATTGGCAGTAAAGTAGCAATTATAAATGTTAATAATACCTTCATGAACATTCCATAAAAATTTATTCTTGTACCATTCATACTCTTATATAATACAATTGAAAATATTAATTTTTGCTTAAATTGCAATTTTTTATAATGAAATTATGGCATTATATTTAATTTATTATTAAAAAGGCACTTAGATAGCAAGTTACACAATAGTTAGTTCATAAATTTTATAAAGTCAGGCATTAATTAATACAAAATAAATAAGGTTTTCTTTTGTTATTAAAAGATTGAATGACTCTTTTCATAACATATTCCCTTTTTTGTATTAATTAATAATGATTCTCAACTGCAAGATATATATCTGCAAAGCAAGCTTGTTAATATATAATAGTAGTTATCATTATTAAGTATTTTGTGAGTTTAGATTATATGTGAAATGACTTATATGATGTATATTTTACAAAAGATAAAAGCAGGGAAAGATAAAGATATTTGTTAAATTTATATAATGCCAAAAGAGTTTCTTTTAATGAAGTTTATCTAACGTTAGCCAAAATAATTCTACGCATAATATTATTATAAAGTTCTTCGCTTTTTAGTTGAAGATTTGCTGGTATTATACAATTTTTATAGATTGGGATTTTAACTCATGGCGGAGCCTTCATGTATAGGTATCGGTATTTTTTATCTACTGTTCTTTTCTTTGTATATTTTTTATTTTCTACAAGCCCGGCCTTTGCAGAAGGGTTATTGGTTAATAAGGATAATGAGATAGATAAATTAATGAATATGGGCATTGAAGAGCTTGTTGTTTCGGTTGCCTCTAAAAAGGAAGAATCTGTTTATGAAGCACCTGGCACTGTAAGTGTGTTGACACAAGATGATTTAAAACAATATGGAGCAAAAGACCTGCATGATGCGTTAAGATTACTTCCGGGTGTTTTTCCCTGGGGTTTCCAATATTTGCGCAATACTAATGTTGCAATAAGAGGGCAGGCTAGTACGGTAGGCCCGGATGGTAGCGTTTTATTTTTGTTAAATGGGCGTCCTCTGCGTGACAATTGGGGAGCAGGGTTAAATAATGTTATCGTTAGAAATATTTCACTTGATATGCTTGATCATATTGAAATGATACGTGGCCCTGGCTCTGTTTTGTACGGAACCAATGCAATGAATGGTGTAATTAATATTGTAACTAAAACACAACCTGATGAAGGTGCTAATAAAGAGTCGGCATTTACAGCAGGTTATGGCAGTTTTGATACGCTGTTTGGAGAGGCTAGCGGTGGTGTAAAATATAATGATTTTACAGCATATGTTGGAGCAAGAAATAGAAAGACAGATGGCTGGAGAACTAGAAGCGGCTCTCCTGCTGGAGGTAGTGGAGTAACCGACTTTAGTGAAAATAATGTGGGTTTTACTACAACAGCTAATTATAAAAATCTGACTTTAAATGCATTTTATGGTTATACTAATGATGTTGTGCTAAATGCTTTGCCTCTTTTTAATCCCCAATCTGAAGTATCTAAAACACATTTATCATTTGTTGATGGCGGGTATGAATTAAGAATTAATGATGAATGGGACCTTACAACCAACCTTGCTTTTTCCAGCCTAGATACAAGATATATAAACAGTATGAATATTACATCAGAAAACTGGTTTTACGAAAATATGTTGCGCGGGCAATTAACCGATAAATTGAGCTTGATTGGTGAATTTAATTTAAATTACTGGAGCGGAGATGAGACTGTAACTAATATTAATTATGATTTAACCCATATAGGCAGCTTTCTACAGACAGAATATCAGTTAACCGAAAAATATAAGCTGGTTACAGGTGTTCAATTTAACCTTCCAGAGGGGCTGATGAATGGGATGCATCTCCTCGGGCTGCTCTTATTGGTAGGTTCAATAATAACTGGAGTGCTAAACTTATGTATGGACAGGCATTTCGTCAACCTTATCCGGCTGAGCTTTATCTAAATATTCCTATGTCTGTTTTTGGTAATCCAAATTTAAAAGCAGAAAAAATAAGCACTTTTGAAGGGCAGATTACCTATAGAAATATGAAAATGGAAGCAAATCTGGGAATATTCAAAAGTATACTTGAGGACACTATTGAAATTAACCCAGTAACTAAAATATATAGAAATGGTGAAGATGTAGACTCCTACGGCATTGAATTTGATATGCGTTATAAACTAACGGAATCCGTAAGTTTTGACATGTCTTTCCTTTCACAAAGAAATGAAAATGATGCAGGTGTGAAAGACCGTTACGGTACGCCTAATTTAATGCTAAAAACTGGTGTGAATTATTCAGCGGATAATGGTTTTACTATTGGTGTGTTTAATACTTATATGGATGCGTCTTCATATAATAAAGATGCATTAAAAGTAAATCCTGATCCTAATGAAGTGAGTTTGTTATCAGCAAATATCGATATTGATTTGCCACGTTTCCTTAATGCCGGAAATATGCCTGAGAGTAGTTTTAGCCTGTATTTTAATAATATTCTTGATGAAGATCATGTGACTTATTCGACTGTAAATACGATAAATACCAATATTATACAGTCTGGCAGAGAAGTTTACGGCAAACTTACCGTAAAATTTTGATTTTATTTTCTTCTTTTCTATGGTCTATGTTTCAAAAAACTAGACTTTCTTTACTTTACTGTAAACACATTGCTGGCATAAACAGAATGCGTAGACTGGTGGAGGTGAGCGGAGCTTATACAAACCGGATTCTCTTTGTGATGCGTGATTGGGAGAGGGTTTTTCAATCCCATCTTTGAGGTAAAGTTACCTTGCTATAGCGGAGAATATGGTTATAGGTCAGTGTCCTAACCTCGTCATTGCGAGGAGGGCGTAGCCCGACGCGGCAATCCAGTTCCCTCTCCCTGTGGGAGAGGGTTAGGGTGAGGGCGAAAAAGTCAAGAACCCCCTCACCAGATTTCTAAAAATTTTCTTTCTAAGAAAATTAAGAAATCTTGCCTCTCCCACTGGAGAGGCGTAATAAGAAACTGGATTGCTTTGCTTTCGCTCGCAATGACGGCAGGGCAGGGAAATTTGCAAAGGAGTTGTCTATGACCATTGATGACCTTGAACCGTATCGTCCGTATATTGATAATTTTGATTTGACAGAGGAGCAGAAGCTGGAGTTGTTGAATACGCTTGAGGTGATGGCGCGGGTGGTTTTGGATAGACATTTTAAGGACTTGATGAGTTGTGATTAATCAACTGATCCATATATTTCATTAGCCTTAGAAATAACATCTTGGGAAGCTTGTGAAATTAGAGAGTCTAAATAAGATATAAAGTCATCTTTTTCTCTAAGGCTAAATATTTTTGCCTTAGGTTGCAAATCGTCGCATAAAGGTTTTTCAGAAAGTAACGATGCACACTCTTTATCAATAAACATTGCATCACAATATGGCATATAAGTAGATATCATTTTTATATCATTGCTCATACCTTGACTTGGAGGCCTTTTTTGTCCAGTGCGCCATCTTTTGTGGCAGCCTTCGCCATTTCATAGAAACCATGCATAACATCAGGGATATCATCCCGGAGAGTTTTGATTTCGGATGAGATATCTTTGGTGATTTGTAAATAATCTTTAGTCATGACAAGAACCTCCTTTATCGCATGAACCTCGATTCCATGGCATTTTCGCCATCAACAGCGTAACACCACAACATCCGGTTAGTCCGGCATTAATCAGACCTGCCGCGAATAGTCCGGAAACAATCAAAAAACCGGGATTGGTAAAGTAACCAAGAATGATGCCTGCAAGTATGACAACGCCAATGGTAAACTGTACCTGACGATCAAGTGAAATAGAGCACTGCTTTGCTTTCGTTATCTCAAATCCGGCTTTTTCCCATGCATCGATACCGCCTTCCAGATTATATAGTTTCAGATTCGGGTCTTCTTCCAGCAATTTTTCACAAGCTGTACCACCACGCTTTCCGGCTTTGCAGTGTAAAATCAGCTTTTTACCGGAGGTATCCGGCAACGCCGATTTACACACCTTGCCAAGCGGCAGCAATGTTGCGCCGGGAATGGCCTGTGCACCGTGCTCGCCCGGCTCACGCACATCCACGATGACGGCTTCGCCTTTATCAAGCCATGCTTTTGCTTTTCTGGCATCAATGGTTTTTATGGGCATAGATTCCTCACTTTAAAACATATGTTTAAAGTACCCTTACTAAGATAAACTGGAGAAAATGTGATTGACAGCAATCAAGTAGAAAAAATATCCAACCATATATTTTCTCAGTACAAAGTAACTTAAATATAGCTTATACGACACTGATAATTTTCAACAAAATGCCCCACACAACCCAAAGAAACCCAATGCTATATGATACACCTAGAACAGCACTTATTAACGTAGTTGCCCCATCTTTCTGTAACATGCCGAAGGCCATGAACAATAAAACAAAGGAAGGCATCAGATTACTAAAAGGTAGGGGTAACAACACAATGAAGGAGAGAAAAGTAACTACCAATCCCATAAGCCGAACAGCAATATGAGTGCTGAAAACTATCAATCGCGGTTTGATACAGTTTTCAATTCTGGCAAGATACGGAAGTGCCAAATTGACTCCTTTTTCCAGCATTTCTTTTTTTATCCTGATGTTGCCTATAAATTTTGGCAGCCAGGGGCGCTGAATTCCCAGAGCCATCTGGATGGAGAATACCAGCAAAAACGCCCCGCTTACTATCGAAAGACCGGGAATGAAATTTGGCAGAGTCAGTAACACAATAAATGCACCATATGCCTGTGTGCCCAACACGTCAGATATTTTCTGAAAACGTATTCTTTCTTCCTCCAGTTCGTCCAGTGTATCCTTGAGTACCTCTGATAACGTGCGTGGTATGTCGGCAAGCGGTTCAGTCATTCTTTCTCCGCTCTTTTTTCCGTTTAGCCAGCATATTGAGTATTTCGACGCCCAAAGAGAAAGCCATACCAAAATAAATGTAACCGCGTGGTAGGTGCTGACCTAACCCTTCGGCGACCAGAAACACTCCGATCATTAAAATAAAGGCCAGAGCCAGCATTTTTAGTGTCGGACGCTGGGTAATAAAATCAGAGATAAAGCGCGAGGATGCTAGCATCACCAACATGGCAATGGTCATAGCCGCGATAATTACGCCGATATGTTTGGTCAGTCCAACAGCGGTTATCACCGAATCAAAGGAGAAGATAAAGTCGATCAACATAATCTGAGCAATCGTTATAGCAAACCCTCCAGAGAACTCTTCATAGGCTTCTTTTTGAACACCGGTTACTTCTTCACGAATGCTGGATGTGGCTTTGGCAAGCAGGAATAACCCGCCCCCCATCATCATTACATCCTTGCCGGAAAAGGTAAATCCAACAAACGAGAGCCATGGTTCCTTTAATCCAATGAGCCAGACTACCCCGAACAACAAGGCAATCCGCAATAACAGGGCCAATATTAATCCAACAATTCTGGCCCGTTCCTGCTCTGCTGCAGGAAGGTGATTGATGATAAGCGCAATAAAAACCACATTGTCAATGCCAAGCACAATCTCCAGCGCGGTCAGTGACAAGAAGCTGGCTATTATCTGGATATCAAAGGCAAACTCCACAGGCTACTCATCATTCATATGCGCATCAAACAGCACTCTGATAAGCCATCCCATCAGAATGCCAATAGATAGAACGATAAAAATCAGCAATGCCCTGGAAATGGAAAGCGTCCAAAGAAAGAAGCGCACATCTACCACCATCGCATTTTGTAATGTGAATATTACCACCAGCAATAAAAGTGTTATACCTGTAATTATTTTGAACTTCATAACGGCACTACTCCACCTTGGATGAGGAATTTATCAAATATTGCTGTACAAAATCCATTATTTCCTGCTTTAATTGGTAATATTCCATGCAGATATCATCGGCAGACACAGGGCTTTCATCCTCCATGCGCTGTGCATCCTGAGCGATTTCATCAATATTGGAGAGCAATTCCTCAATATTATGTTCATGCCTTGAGATTTTATCCAACGCTTCTGCATGGCCATTCAATGCATTGATCAGGTTGTCCTCCAGTGCACGAAACATGGTAAGCAGGTCATTGTTATCGTTTAGAAAATGACTATAACGTTTCTGGATTGTTTTTAGCTTCTTTAGTGCTTTCGTATAATTATTTTTACTATCCATAACCCTTATTTCCCTATTCTGCAAAATTCTCCGCATGGCGATTGTAGATACCGTTAACGTAAAAAACATTACTCTATTTGTACTATCTTCAAAGGTACTTGACAGCTATCAAGTATATTTGAAGACGGCTGGTGTTTATTGCTGGTTCAACCATAAAAAGGAGTTTTAATTATGTCCGCTAAAAATCTTGTTCAGGCATTGGAATCAGCACTAGCTGATACGTACGCCTTATACCTTAAAACCCAGAATTACCATTGGAATATTATGGGAACGGATTTCCATCAGTTACACATCATGCTGGAAGGGCAATATCGTGAACTGATCGAGCCTGTGGACTCTCTTGCAGAACGTATCCGTGCACTTGGGAAGCATGCTCCGGGAAGTTTTTCGGCATTTGCAAAATTAACCCATATTGAAGAAGCAATGCAGGCGGCGGATGCAGCAGAAATGATAAAGGACTTATATGCCGATCAAGAAAAAATCATAAAAACCATGCACCATGCCTTGGAAGAAGCCGATAAGGTAAAAGATGTGGTAACGGTGGATTTACTCACACAGCGCATTGCGGCTCACGAGAAAAATCATTGGATGTTAGGTGCTACATTGAATAAGGCTCACGCAAAAGTGAGTCATGCAGCATGAAACAGTCAAAGAAAAAACTAGAAACCGTCCGTGAGGCAGTTGCCGTATTCAATGATGCAGATAGCTTGCAAGCCGCACTTGATGACTTACAAACCTATGGGTTTGAACGCAGACATTTTAGCGTATTAGCCGATGCTAAAACGATAAAGAAAAAATTTGGTCATATTTACAAGCACGTAGAAAAAGAGGAAGACGATCCTAAAGCCCCGCGTACTATTTTCGTGCCACTAGAATCCATCGGTGAAGGCGAAGGCGCTTTGACTGGTTTCCCGCTTTATGTTGTGGCCACTACTGCAACGGCAATGGTAGTTGCATCAGGTGGCACATTATTGGCAGCTATTACCGCTGCTATAGCCGCAGGAGCTGTTGGGGCTTCATTTGGCGGGCTATATGCCTGGATGCTGGGGCAGCACCATGCCGATTATATCAAGGAACAAATTGAACACGGAGGCCTATTGCTATGGGTGCAAACGGATGGTGTTATACGTGAAAAATGGGCACTTAAAATTCTAAAAAAACATTCCGCCCATGATGTACATATTCATGATATAGCTATATAAGTAAAATATGAAACATTATGCCCGGCTTTTTCTCGTCCTTTTTATTGCTTCGCCTACATTGGCAGTAAGTGCAACATATGACCGCACAGAAGATGTCATAGGTGAAGTACGTCATTATACTATTGGAAAGGATGAAACTCTCTATTCCATCGCCAGAAAATTTGACCTTGGCATCGTTGAAGTAATGGCGGCAAATCCGGGCATTGATCCGTGGCTTCCGGGGCAGGATACATTGCTTTTCCTACCTCTTATGCATGTACTTCCGGATACAGAGCGTAGCGGTATTGTAATTAACCTCTCCGGACTCAGATTATTTTATTTTCCTGATGATAAGACTGTAATGAGTTTTCCAATAGGTATTGGCAAGGAAGGATGGCGCACTCCTGTTGGAATAACAAAGATAGCATTAAAACGTAAAGACCCTACCTGGATTCCCCCTTCTTCTATCCGCAAAAAAGATCCGGAGTTACCGAAATTCGTACCACCGGGGCCGGACAACCCACTTGGCAAATATGCCCTTAACCTTGGTATCCCTGAATTAGCAATACATGGTACTAACAAACCATATGGTATCGGGTCACGTTCCAGCCATGGCTGTATACGCATGTACCCGGAAGATATTGAAGTCTTGTTCAATAATGTCAGTGTTGGAATAAAAGTAACCATTATTGACAGCCATTACAATCTAGGCTGGAAAAATAATATTCTTTTTCTTGAAGTAAGACCAACGCAGGAACAAAGTGATACTATTATGAACCATTCAGAAACTACTCCTTATGCTATGCCGGAGGTTTATGATATGATTGCCAAAAAAGCCGGAACAAAAGCCGGAATACGCTGGCCTCATGTTGAAGATGCTATCCGCAAGCATGATGGTATAGTTGTTCCTATTTTTACACGGCCATGATTACTTTACCTGCGACTCACGGAAAATACGGTCTGCTTTCATAGCTGCCCTATTAGCTGTCTCACGCGCATTTTTTGCTTCATCCAATGCCTTAGATGACTGCCTTTTAGCGTCCTGTGCCAGATCACGGGTTTCCATTAATAAAGCGCGGTCTTTAGAAGATAACGACGCTCCATCTTTTGACGCCGTAGTACACGCGGAAAGACCGATCAACATAATGGCGGTAAGTATGTAATAATTTTTCATATATTTTCCTCATAAAAGTTATTGTATGTAGAGTAATCATACATATAGCAAAACAACGTAAGTCCAATTGACCGCTATCAATTGGTTATTATCACTCATCGTTTTTTATCCATTCTTTCGCCTTAGTAATCTGATCAACGTCAAATACCTCAATCTTCGGATGCACAAACACTCTGGCCATAGCAACCAGCCAGTGCTGCCAGCTGTGACTTGCAATGACCGCTATACGCTCAACATCTTTATGGTGTTTTTTGACAAAACAAAAATGTTCTTCAGCGGCTTTAACGCTTTCCCAACCATCAAATGCCATAGCATTAATTAATATTCGGATATTGCCATACTTTTTGATCAAAGCGTCAACATGATCGGCAAGTTCTTTAAAATCCCTTGTCTGTAGTTTATTTGATACCGTTACTTCAATCAGATTATCTGATGTAGTTATTGTAATTGATAACATAATAGCCTCCTCATAATAGTTATTTTTACTTGTGGGTGTGATTTAACAAAAACATGTTTTCTGGCTGCGTATGAAGCGGTCGAAGACTTACCTTTAAGTATAGCCCGGAAGTAAAAATAGATAAGGCCGCTGATTACCGCTGCGAAAAAGCACCATACCGAAACATATGTCTCGGTATACGCATAATAAGCTATAAAAAACATAATGATGTTAATGATGCCTATTTTATGGAGTATCGGATGCCGTGATAAGAAAAATGGCAGCCCTACAATGGCCAGGTATATCCATTTGACATAATGACCTTGTGATAATGGGTAATTATACTGGATACAATGGCCGACTACTTGTGAGCTGATTTCACCGACCATCATTCCATAGGCCATATAAATAGCGATACCAAAACCCATAATGAACAATAGTCCCAGGACTTTTTTCCTGTCTTCATTACCCTCAATCATAAATATTGAAAGCGGAACCAGTATAGGCCATATAATTCCTGCATAGGCGCTAAAAATCTGGGTTAACCAATATTGTGGCATGGGCATACCGCCTTTTTGCAGCACCAGCCACAGTGATCCTTCTATAAATTGCTGGCTGGCAAAAAGCAGTGGAATTGCAGCAAAGAGAATTTCCTCACGATACGCAACCTTACGTAATGTTGCGATTCCTATGGAAGCAATAACGACACCAGCGACAAAACTAACTTCCGGGGAAAAACACATCTAGTTACTCCTGTTGGTTTCGGTGCATCGGCATTTTATTATGCCATATATCTCCCAGTTTTATATCATGCTGAATGCACCAGCTACCCAGAAATAATAAGGAAATGATAATAAACACGATTCCGGACGCCTGTAATAAAGGCTTTTCACTGGTATTAACGTATTTTAATTTTGTGGGCAGCCACTGTGGGAACAATAAATAGGAAAACCCCTTACAAACGGCAAGAATCCCCATAATAGTCAGAATAAGCGGGATACCTTCCCAAACAGGGTGGAAAGCTACAATAAAACTGCCAAGCAGCAGATTCACGCTTCCAAACACAAGGGATGCCCGGTTTCCCCGTTTCTCTGTATGTAATAACCAGGCATCCCACTCTTTCGCGCGGAAAAAATAAGATAAACCAAAGACAAGCATACTGATGCCTGCCATGAGCAATACAGCTTGTTCCATATTCATTCCTTATGCAGCGCAAGCCTTACCGCGTGTACGTTCAATCACATCCACAATTTCTTCGGCATCAGCTTCTTTACGCAAGATACAACCCAAAGATAAGATACCGGTTACTTTGCCGCTATCATTTTTTACAATAAGACGGCTTACTTTATGTTTCTGCATCTGGTCGGCAACATCTCTAAGGGCATCACTTTCCTTGCAGGCATGAACCTTCTTGGACATATAATCCTTAACCTTTTCTTTAGCAGGGTTTTTGCCTTTTGAAATGGCGCGGGTGACAATATCGCGGTCGGTGATAATACCTTCCAGATTGCTTTCCTTCCCTACCGGTAATACGCCACAGTCAATTTTCTCCATTTTCTCGGCAGCTTCCTGCAATGTTGCATCCGGACTGATAAGTGTTGGATTGGCTGTCATTAATTCTTTAACTCGTGCATTCATGATAATTCTCCTATTGATAAAAATTATTTGTTTTAAGTAGGACAACCGGTATATTTACCGGAGATCCCAACATTTATTTAACTGCAGCTTCCATGCTTCTCCGGCTTGGAACTTTGCTTATTGGGCTTAAGCTCCAACAGTTTTTGCGGTGAAGAAGGTTGTTGTTTCCCTTTAGGTTGGGGCTGCTTTTGTTTGCCTTTCGGCTGTCTTTTCTGAACCTGAACCATGACGATTCTCCTTACAATTTAGTGTTGAATAAAAAACACCATGAACATCAGTGATGCCGGTTTTTTTATAGTAATTACTTTTGGTAATCCGCATATGAACGCATCATGGTAGGGCTAGAGAACCAGATTCCGCCAGGTAAATACTTGACAGCTATCAAGCGCATAATTTTTCTAAAAAATAAATTCTTAAAACCGGTTGATGCCTATCAAGTAAAGATCGACAGGAAAGTGTTTTTTTATGCTTACTTGGTTAGCCTTTCAGAAAAAACAGTATCAAAAACAGGAATGTTTAAATGAAAGCAACCAGGAAAAAGTAGACGGAAATGAAAATTTCCGTCTACTCCTGTGGGGAGATACAAAAAAGGGGGCAACCCTTAACCTGTATGTTCCCCATAGGTTTTGGACATATAACTAAATTATTATAGGAGAATTACCATGGCATTTAATATTACACCCTGGAACAGATTTGGAAATATCAACGTAAGAAAAGAAAGGAGTCCTTTTACCTCTCTGAATCAAGAAATAAATCAGGTTTTTGATGATTTTTTCAATGGCTTTCAGAATGAATTGCCAACTTCTTCTTTATGGGCTGGCAATAATTTACTCACACTTCCCGTTGACGTTATTGAAAACGATAAGAGTTTTAAAATCGAGGCTGAACTGCCGGGATTAAAACAGGAGGATGTGGATGTTACCATTAATGATAATTATTTAACCATAAAAGCGGAAAAGAAAGCATCCAAAGAAGACAAAGAGGATAATTACGTCCGCCGTGAGCGCTTCTATGGTTCATACCAACGTACCATTTCTTTGCCTGAAACGGCTAATGCCGATAAAGCAAAGGCTAGTTTCAAGAAAGGCGTGCTCTGGGTGGAAATACCTAAAAAAGAAGAAGCGGTAAAATCTTCGCGTAAAGTGGAAATAAAAGAGGCTGCTTAAATGAAGTTACAACTAAAACCTAAATTAAAGGAAACCAAAATGACTCAGCAACTTAACATACTAAAAAGTGCAGCAAATCCGAAGGATGCCTTATGGTGGCAACCGATGTTTTCTCTCCAGCGGGAACTGAACCGTTCCGCAAGAGAGGCGTTTTCAAACTTTTCCAGACCATCTTTTATGGCTCCTTCAGTTTGGGATGCCGAAGAAGATATATTCTCTGCGTTTCAACGAAACACGCACCGGATATTTAGCGAATTGTTCAATAACCGCCAAATGTCTACACCCTGGGTGACAGGCACAACGACCGAGCCTTATGTCAATATCATAGAAAATGGTAATAAATTTAAAGTCAGGGCAGATGTTCCCGGTTTAAGTGCTAAAGATCTGGAGGTTTCCATTTCCGACAATGCTATTACCATAAGCGGCACACGCTGCTCGGAAGAAAAAGATGAAGGTGATAGCTATCTTCGCCGTGAATGTCATTTTGGTGCTTTTAGCCGTACCATTGCATTGCCTGAAGAAGCGGATGTGGAAAAAGCCAGTGCCAGATTTGAGCAGAACGTACTTACGGTGGAAATACCGAAAAAGCAGGAAGCAAAAAGCAAATCCCGCAAATTAAAGATTGAAGCCCAAAGCGGTGCCCAATCTTCAAAAAGCGAGAAGAAAAAACAGGAGGCAATTGAATGGTCAAAAACCGCAGGAAGGGAAGTTTCATCTGCTAAAGAACCTAACCGTGAATCCGATTCCAAAGATAAAAAAATAAAAATAGCATAAGGAGAATAAAAATGAAAACGATCACTAAAAAAGAAATCAAGCAAATGCATGATAAGAAGCATGAGGATTTTGTGCTTATTAATGTACTTTCACAGGAATATTTTAATAAAAAGCATATAGAGACTTCTATTAATATTCCTCATGATCAAGGTAATTTTGAGGAAACTGTGGAAAAAACTGTTGGCTCAAAAAAACGTAAAGTAGTGGTGTATTGCGCCGGGTCTAAATGTGATGCCTCTATCAAGGCAGCTAAAAAACTGGAAAAGGCCGGTTTTGCCAATGTGTATGCCTATGAAGGCGGTGTTGAAGATTGGTTTACTGGCGATCATAGCAAGGCAGCATAGGAGGTAATCATGGCATACCAACAATCCACGGCATTAAAGTGGGAGAAATTATCTGAGGTTTCTCCTGCTTTAAAAGCAGACGCATTATCGGATGAAGAGGCAGAGCATTTTAAAACGCTCTGCCATGAACTCAGCGCTACCATATTAGAGCAACATAGTAAACTATTACAACGTGGTGGAGCTGTGCGTATGTCATTTGAATTCCCACACAATGGAAGTGATGCCGTAATGCTTACTGTCCAGAACGGAACACTCACTATCGGACGCTGCATTAAACACCAGCGTAATAGTTTTACCGACGCTGCGCCGATATAGTTATTGGAAAACATATGACACGCAAAATAATAACATGGATAGCTGTAATTGATAGCAAACATGCCCGTTTTTATACAAGGAATGAAGATCATCACTTGGGAGAACTAAACCATACTCTTACGGCAAAACTGATCCGTACCGATGAACCTACAGGGCGGCGTGAATTGGGAAGAACATATGATAGCGTCGGAGGAGCCAGACACATTATTGAACCGCATACAAGTGACCGGACTTTGTCACGCAAGGCATTCATGCATGAAGTAGCCGATCATCTGGATAAGGCGCTTGAAGAAAAAGAATATAATCGACTTGTAGTGGCCGCACCGCCAAAAGTGCTGGGATTTTTGCGTAAAGCGCTGAGTAAGGAAGTTAAGGATATAATCGCCCTGGAATTGGATAAGGACTTGATGGAGCTTACACCTGAGCAGATTCAAGAGCATTTGAATAAAATTGTGCATGTGTAAGGAGAAATATAATGGAAAAACGCATTAAAATAGAAAATGGGAACGATCAAAAAGACATAGAAAATCTTTTTGAACTCTATCTGGCTATTTGTAACAAGGCTATTGAGCGGCATAAGGATGAATTTCCCTATAAAGAAATTTTATCCGTCACTGAAACGATGATGGGAAATCGCCCAATTGATCTTGCCATTTATGATGAAAAACCAAAAGGTGCTTTTTCATTAAAATTCAAGAATAACAAATTGGTGCAGGACGGCAAACCGGCGGATGTTAAAAAAGCATGGAGGGTGAATCTGGGTTATATTGAACAAGTAGTGAAACACCCCGAAGAATATATTGCACACCCTGAAAAACTTGATCTTGAATGGTTAAAAAGCAGGCTTGGATTTTAAATGGTCTCTGTTTCTGCACCAAGTGGACATTCAAGAGTTGTAGCGGAGCAGTGTTCACAAATATGGGTACGCAGTTGCTCTATATTATGAATGGTGACAACGGAGTTTTTTGTTTCTACCCCACGAGTGATCAATTGGTTTAACGACCGTGAAAAAGTTTCTGCTGTCATACCCAGCTTCCCGGCAACCAGAGCTTTTTCATATGGAAGTTGAAACGTAATGCTTCCTTCTTTCTGTATACTACATAAGCGTAGAAGAAAGCAGCCGACTCTTTCGGCTGAGGTCATTTGCCCCAGGTGCTCCGCATGCAAACCAAGCTGATTGCTGTCATTTAGCTCCTCTTCAAGGAATTTTGCCAGAAAATGATCATAATCATCTTTATGTTCGGCCATTTTTAACATAAACGCAGCAGGAATCATCAACATCTCCGTATCTGTTATTGCTTCAGCCGTATAGGCGTAGGTTCCTTTACTCAAAATAGCGGTTTTACCAAAAACCTCGTTATTTGTAAGAACAGAAACAACTGCTTCATGCCCATCACGTGTTTCTCGGTAAAGTTTTATCCAGCCATTGACAATAATACGAAAGTTTTGAGCATTATCACCAGTCATGAAAAGGATGTCGCCTTTTTTATGGTGTTTAATGCGGCTATTGGCCAGAACTTCACTTAAGCACGTTTCAGAAAACTCACAAAATAAAGGCATTCGTTTTAGAAAACTTCTATAAGCTTCTTTACTTTGCATAAATTTGTGTAACACCCCTTGTGATGCCGATTTTTCAAGTAGTTTTTCCATCTTATTTGTCTCACTTGATACCCATCAAGGTTTTACCGGGTTTTTGATTATAAGCATATATCAAAGCAACTTCTTTACAACTTAAAGGTGAGAAAAAATAATGCGTGTTGTCAATAGGATAATCGAGAAATCTGATATAAAGGAAATACAGCAAAATCTTCCAAAGGAATCTAGCTTAAAGATAGTTGAAAAACACATTGATAATTCAAAAAAACTCAACAAGAAAGAGGAATATTGCTGCAATTTGGCAACGGATTAATGAGGATTTGCCACTAACCGTTGTAAGGGAAATTCAAAAATTTATACTACTCAACATTTGTTAAGCCTGCGTGGAAGAAATTAACCATGGTGGAGCTTTTTCTAGGCGTATACTCAATAATATAATTCTCAATATCAGGCATATTTACCAGGAGCTGATTACCATTTTCGACCTCATCGTCCATTATATGATCACTTTCCATAATTCATCGACCTAAACACACACCTCCCTGTTATACACAGGAAGGTATGCGCTTACCATTTTAATTGCAGGTGTCACCTTTTTTAGGAGAAGTTCCACAAGATGATCCGCTTTTGTGGCCCTTATTAGGTTTAGTATCACAGGAAGCGTCCTTGTTTTTGTGCGACTGGGCACTTTTAGAGGGTTGCTCCTGTTTTTTGCTTCCTTGTCCTTGTTTATGTCCGAAAGATGATTCTTTTTTAAATAATATCATGATCGTTATCCTTAAAAATCGGTTATTACCGGAAACCCAATATCTCCTGTGCACTGAAATATAAAGAACATTATTTTCTCATGATTTGACAGGTATCAAGATAGCATATTTTATTTTTTGTTAAAAATTATAGATAATCCAGTCGCAGGGGGTTCAAATGTCAAAAAAAAACAGCCGGTTTGATACGATAATCAAGGGGTATACCCAAGCAGTAGAAAATTTTGCTGACCCCGAAGAGTTGCACAGCCGCCTAAAAGGTTTGCTTATTGAGGCGGTCAGCATAGATATGGCTCTTGAGGAGCTACTTGAGGAGCTACTTGAAAAGCTATCATCTGATTGTCAAGGCGGGACTACAAAGGAATTCATAGATAATGTTTCTTTGCACTACCAAAGAAGTGTAGACTCTGCAAAAGCCCTGGATGATAAGAAAATAGCCAGTGAGGAAATCGCACGAAAAAGAAAAGAATAGTTAATGAAACGGAATAAACCACATGCCAAAAGTTATAGAAATCAACAAACACCATGATACAAGATAATCCAGCATGCCCGGTGAATCCCGACCCAACAGATCGTCGGTTCAAGGCAGAGGGCTTGTGCCAATTTCCCTATAATGTCTACCAGCAATCATTTCTACTTTATCGGGATTGGTGGAAGCAGACGACGAGCCATGTGCGCGGGGTGAATCCGCATAGTCTTGACCTCGTATCCTTTACCATTCGCCAGATGATCGATGCCATCGCCCCTTCCAATTTCGTGCCCACCAATCCATTACTGACGAAGGCAACGCAAGAGCAAAAGGGCATAAACCTCGTCACCGGTTGGATGAACCTGTTGGAGGATATGTCTTGCTTGGTAAATGATGAAAAGCCAGTGGGTTTAGAACAATTCGAGGTCGGAAAAAATCTTGCCATTACAAAAGGAAAAATCATCTTCCGCAATGAGTTGCTGGAGGTGATTCAATACAAACCCATTACTAATAATGTTTATGCCGAGCCGGTATTTATCGTTCCGGCATGGATTATGAAATATTACATTCTTGATTTATCTGACCATAATTCTCTAGTGAAATATCTCGTGGATCAAGGGGCATACGGTATTTATGATTTCGTGGAAAAACCCCACCGCCGAATATCGGAATGTTGGTTTAAATGATTATCTCAAGCGCGGGTTATTCGAAGCAATTGATGCGGCGCAGGATGTCGTGCCTGACAAAAAGATACATGCTGTAGGATATTGTTTGGGTGGTAAGTTATTGGCTATCGCTGCGGCATGGGGCCACCTACGCCAGACGCAATCAGCCGGATGGAAAAAACGCTGCATTGGATTTTCTGGCTCGATGATGAGGAAGAACGCAGGCTGGTCTGGCTCCGTGCCGCCCGAATTCCATGGAAGCCAATTTGCTGGCGGCTTGGCTGTGGTCGTACCAAAGCATGGCAGATGTGGACGTATGCGCTGCTTAAAATCGTTACACGCCTGAATTCGAATCTGGGAGGGCGTTAAAGTGTTCGAACAAAAAAAGACTAAACAGGATGAACAAAAAATCGTACCTTCATTAATATCATCGGCAGAGGTGGGCGAAAATGACCCTCTCGCGCCGTATCGACCTCATATTGATAATTTTGATCTCACGGAAGAGCAGAAGGTAGAGTTGGTGAATACGATTGAGTTGATGGCGCGGGTGGTGTTGGAGAAAGGAGTTTAGTTTTACACGAGGAACAACTAAAGACGATCTAAATATTGATCAATAAACTTCTGTATAAAACCTATTCTCAGTATATAGAATTTACCATTTCCAGCTCGAACTACCATACCGGCTAGATATGCACGTGGTTTGCCATTTACTAACTGTATAACAAAGGCAGCGCCACCACTCATACCATCTGGATTAAAATCAGAATTATGATCATACGATAGACATAAGATAGAAGGATCTCCTTTTACTTGATCATCGTAGGATCCTAATAAACAGGTAATTGATTCTCTTCGGAATCCTAAATGTTTTTCTTCTTCTCCTAAGTTATACTTTTGTTCTTGAGAAGGATATCCAGAAATAATAAAAGCAATTATCCCATTTGACGGTGAATTGGGTGGAAAACATTCAAGAGAGAAAAACCACTCCTTCATATATGGACTATAGTTACATGGCGCAGTGAAATCAAATACAATTAAATCATTCAAATCAGTTTCATTTACACTAGGGGGGTAATGCCAACTTCCAGCAGAGGTATGTAGGCTATCTCCATCTTTATCGATTAATCCTACGTCCTTATAATCGCATCCGTTTAGCTGGTGACGTGTACATAAAAGTAGGTATCGCTTTCGGTAATATATGCCTATAGATGATCCTCTTAAGCTACATGTATAAATTTCTTCATTGTGATTATGGATAACAGGAGGATGAGTATAACGTGATAGTGAACTTTGTACCGAGTTTGCAGGGATAAAGAGAGCATTCAACTGAACAGCATATTTCAGCATTTTTTCAATAGTAGTGTGCCTTATAATGCTATGCTGCAAAAAAACCATTTTATTTATACCAAACCCGAGTCGAACTCCTCAACTATAGGATTTACAAGGCAAATATCAACTCATTAAACGGCTAGCAGAGTCTCTTTTTTGCAAAGGCCCTACCAGAATGCGACTTCAAATATTTCTCAAATTCAAGGGCTTTGTATTTATCTGGAAAGGCACAATACCACACTAATTCCCAAGGTGCAAACTTAGCTGTGTGGGTTGATTTGCCGGAGTTATGCTCTTTGATGCGTTGTTTGAGGTCTTGGCTAGCGCCAGTGTATTCTTGCTCTGGGTGATTAATGCTTCTGATTATGTAAACATACCACATTGTATTTGCTCCAGCCCGTCTACGTTTCCGATTTGCTCTAACTACGCCGGGCACTGCTTCGGCCTAACGTTCTACACGTGGCTGCGCCACGCATAGCCCGAAGGGCGAAGCGTGGTGGACATCGTCCGAAATAATTCGAACCAATTAATAGACCTTTTGCAGGACTGGTCAATCATATTCAGAGCGCGTGAACAACGGCTTGCAGCCTAGCATTTTAGGATTTTTACCATGGCATTTGACATCACAGTACAGCACGATCTCAAGAAATTGAGGCGGAGTTTAAGCACGCTTGAAAAACAGGTGGCACCGCAGGCAACTGTGCGGACGCTTAATCGTGTGGCAGAGAGTGCCAAAGTGGCAAGTGCCAGACACATAGCACCACAAATGAACAGCAGGCAGGCTGGTGTAAAGCGGCGCATTGAAACACAGAAAGCAACCTTCAAACGTTTGTGGGCAACGTTGGTGGCGCGTGACCGTGCGTTACAGCTCATTGAGTTTGTGGTGGGCAGCAAGAAACCCACTCAGCAAAAGGGTGGCAAGCGTGGGTTGGTCAAAGCAAAGGTCTATGGCAAGACACGCACCTACAGCAAAGCTTTCATCGCTCCGCGCCGCAGCGGGTCAAGCAAGACCACGGTTTACATTCGCAAAGGCCCTAAGCGTAAGCCGCTTAAGATGTTGTATGGTCCTGGCATCATGCAGTTGTTCCGGCAGCGTGAGAACGATCAGGTGATGCAAACAACGATACGGGAACGCTTCCCCATTGAGTTTGCGCGCAACCTTGCCTTCTATCTCAAGCGACTCAAAAGCCGCTAACACACCGCACCTAATCAGCCCGATTCAAAAAGGTACTCCCGTGGGGTTGCCCCTACGGGTACGCCGAGGGCGCGGCTTTTGGCTAGGCATAAAACAAAACTTTGCATTTCGTTTCGTTTGGGCGGCGCATGAATCTCTATAAAACAAATACTTAGGTCGTTTCCAAACGAAATGGGGTATTTGAGCCATTTCGTTTGCAATGGCGGATGCACAGAATTAATCAACATACAGGAACCAACATGAAAGTAGAACTGATCGAAATCGGTCGGGTGATTCCCTATGCGCGGAATCCACGCCACAATGAAAACGCAATCGCCAAGGTGGCAGCTTCCATCAAGGAGTATGGATTCCGCCAGCCCATCGTAGTGGATGAGGAAATGGTCATTATTGCAGGCCACACGCGCCTACAGGCGGCGCAGTCGCTGGGGTTAAAGAAAGTTCCCGTGCATATTGCCGACGGCCTAACTCCAGCGCAGATAAAGGCGTACAGGCTGGCTGACAACCGCACCCATGAAGATGCGGAATGGGACGAAGAACTCTTGGCGATTGAACTGGGCGAATTAGGTGATCTGGGATTTGATCTCGATCTTACAGGCTTTGATACTGTTGAGCTTGAAAAACTGCTGGGCGATGTGGGGATGGACGGTCTCACCGACGAAGATGCCATACCGGAAGCTCCCGAAGTGGCCGTTTCCAAGGAAGGTGATATCTGGCTGTTGGGCGATCATCGTTTGATTTGCGGCGATAGCACAAAAGCCAAAACCCTAGAAAAGCTGATGGGTGACGAACTGGCCGACATGGTTTTCACCGATCCGCCTTACAATGTCGATTATGGTCAGAGCATGAAAGATAGCGTGCGTGGTAACAAACGGAAGATCAAGAATGATAATCTCGGTGCTGGGTTTTATCAGTTCCTGCTGGACGCCTGCACCAACATGGTAAAGGTATGCAAGGGTGCGATGTATATTTGCATGTCCTCCTCCGAATTACACACGCTGCAAAAGGCTTACCTTGAAGCCGGTGGGCACTGGTCAACGTTTATCATCTGGGCGAAGAATACTTTTACCATGGGGCGTGCCGATTATCAACGGCAGTATGAGCCTATCCTCTATGGCTGGCCTGAAGGCAGCAAGCATTACTGGTGTGGTGATCGCAGCCAGAGTGATATCTGGAATTATAACAAACCCAATGTTAACGACCTGCACCCCACCATGAAACCTGTTGAGCTGGTGTGCCGTGCGATTGAGAATTCCAGCAAGACTCGTGATATTGTGCTGGATTCCTTTGGTGGTTCAGGTTCAACCTTAATCGCTTGCGAGAAATTGAAACGGCAAGCACGGCTGATTGAACTTGATCCGATTTACTGTGATGTGATTGTGAAACGGTGGGAAGAGTTCACCGGCAACAACGCAACGCTGGCCGGTGAAAAGAAATCGTTCGCGCAGGTGGCGGCGAAGCGTCAGGAGGCTTGAGCTTCAACCAGACGATAACCGCGATTGCCATCAGTGTTGGTAAATGTCTCAATCGGCATGCCTCGCTTTTTCCGCAGGTTGGAAAGATGGCCGCGTACCGAATGGGGTTTCCATTCGGTGGCGGCAATGAGTTCTGGTAGTGTTGCTCCCTCCTCGCGGGTGAGCAAGCCAATGATAATCGATTGTTTGGTTTCCGGCTTTTAGGTGCGTTGCTTGGTGTTGCATCGTGTTGCACGCTGTTGCTGGATGTTGCTTGTGCAGCATTAGAGGGTGATTTTGTTTTATTAGTTTTGTTGGTATTTTTCATGGTAATTACTCCTGCTCATTAAGTGTGTATTCAAGGTCGCCGCTTGTGTGATCTTGGCTATAAGCGATGTTTTTGGCATCTTCGGGTTTATCAAAAATATGCACGCCTCCTATGGCTTGTATGGCAATGCCATGCTCTTTGGATAATAGAGTTAGCTGTTTGATAAATGCGTTAAATCTAGCTTCTTGATTCATTGTTAAGTTCCTTTTTTGATTAATGTTTTGCCCTTTGAGGACATATCCATGAATGCTTCAATCACGCTCTTAATCAAGTCAATTAGATGGAAAATTATGAATAAAATGAGCGTATTACCATGCCAACGGCTTATCCTGTCAGCACTATTGCAAAACTCTTCGGACTATCCGAACGGCGGGTACAGCAACTGGCGCGAGAAGGTGTTATCCCGAAGCCGGAAAAGAACCAGTATGAGTTAATCGGCTGCGTTCGATCCTACATCAATTATCTGCAACAACGTGCTTTCGGTCAGGGTGTCGCGCCACAGGATACGCATCTGGAACGAGCACGGCTGCTCAAAGCGCAAGCCGATATGGCTGAGATTGAGTTGGCAGAACGAACGGGCGAACTGGTGACGGTAGAACGGGTGGAAGCAGACTGGAGCCAGATGGTTACGGCGTGCCGCGCCAAGATGCTGAGCATCCCGACCAAGACCGCCTATCAGATCTCTAACTTAAAAGACACGCATGAAATTGAGAAGTTTTTAAAGCGCACCATTTTTGAGGCGTTATCGGAGCTGGCTACCTATGAATCGGAAGAAGAAGACATATCCGCAGATGATGAAGACGGTGATGAAGGCCTGGACTCCGCCGCCGGAACTGACGGTGAGCCAGTGGGCGGATCAGTATCGCCGCCTGAGTCCGGAAGCAAGCTCGGAACCGGGAAAGTGGGTAACCGATCGCGCACCGTATCAAAGGGGGATGATGGATGCGGTGAATAAGCCGGGCGTATCGGAGGTGGTGTACATGACCAGCTCGCAGATCGGCAAAACCGAGATTATCAATAATATCATCGGTTATTTTATGCATCAGGACCCATCGCCCCTGCTGCTGATTCAGCCAACTTTGGATATGGCGGAAACATGGAGTAAAGACCGCCTTGCGCCGATGATTCGTGATACGGATGAGCTGGCGGAATTATTAGGTGATCCGCGCAGCCGCAATAGCAACAACACGCTGCTGCACAAGAAATTCGTAGGTGGGCATATTACGATGGCGGGAGCAAATAGCCCCGCCTCGCTTGCCAGTCGCCCGATACGGATTGTGCTGCTGGATGAAGAAGACCGTTATCCGCATTCGGCTGGTACGGAAGGTGACCCAGGCTCGCTGGCTTATAAGCGTACCACGACATTCTGGAACCGCCTGTTGGTTTCAGCGTCTACTCCCACCAATGAGGGAGAGAGTAAGATTGCAGCACGTTATGAGCAAAGCGATCAGCAGAAATATTATGTACCATGCCCCGAATGTGGGGCATTTCAAGTGCTCAGTTGGGCGCAGGTGAAGTTTGAGAAACGCCAGCCTAAAACCACGCATTATGAATGTGAGCATTGCAAGGCCAAGCTACAAGAGAGCGATAAAATATGGATGCTGGCACGAGGCGAATGGAAAGCCGAAGCCGCATTTAACGGCATTGCAGGCTTTCATATCTCTGAGCTGTATAGCCCATGGGTTAAATGGTCAGAGATGGTGGTAAATTTTTTTAAAGCCAAACGCCTGCCGGAAACTCTCAAAGTTTGGGTGAATACCAGCCTTGGCGAAACATGGAAAGAAGCCACCGAAGGGATTGATCCATCGGGTTTGCTCGGACGCAAAGAAAACTGGGGGCGCATATCGCCAGAAGGCGTGGTGGTGATTACCGCTGGTGTGGACGTGCAGGACGACCGATTAGAAATTGAGTTAATCGGCTGGGGTTTGGGTCAGGAAAGCTGGTCGCTGCAATATCATGTGCTGCATGGCGATCCAGCTCAGCTAAAAGTCTGGGAAGATTTAGACAAAGTGCTGCAACAGATGGTGACGACGACCGATGGGCGCACGCTAGCAATCTCCTGTGCATGCGTTGATACGGGCGGTCACCATACGCAAAAGGTTTATGAATATTGTAAAAACCGTGAGCATCAACGCGTTTATGCCATCAAAGGTGCATCGCAAATTGGCAAGCCGCTGGTTAGCAAGTTCAGCCGTAACAATAAATTGCGCGTGAAATTATTTTCAATTGGTACGGATACTGCCAAGCAGATGATTTATTCGCGGCTGAAGATTCATCAGCCCGGCGCAGGCTATTGTCATTTCCCTGCGGATTATCCGGAGAAATATTTTAAGCAACTGACAGCAGAACGCATTCAGACCAAGTTCATCAACGGCCATCCCACACGCATATGGGTGATGCCAAAAGGCAGGCGTAACGAGGCGTTAGATTGCCGCGTCTATGGCTTGGCAGCACTGCACATCCTGAATCCAAATCTGGATGCATTAGCAAAAGAGCAAGAACGCGAACGACTTAAACAAAAAGAAGAACAACAGCCAGAGTCCAGCCAAACCAGCGAATGGCTTGGCTATGAAGATTGGAATTTTAACTAGGAGAACAATATGGCACTCACATTAACACAAGCGCAAACCGCACTTGATGCGTGGATTGCAGCGGATTTAGCGGTAGCCAAAGGGCAAAGCTATACCATGAATGGACGCAGCCTGACACTGGCTAACTCGAAGGAAATACGCGAGCAGATTCAATATTGGGAACGGCGCGTTTCTGCTTTTGAGCAAACCATCCAACAAAACCAACAAGCAGCATTAGCGGATTTTTCAGATGTCTAATTTTATTGATAAAACAATCGAGCTTATTTCGCCTGAATCAGCTCTTCGTCGCGATACGGCGCGTAAAGTGCTTAAAGCACAGCGTGCTTATGAAGCCGCGCAGCCTTCACGCCTGCGGAAAACCAAAACGGATTCTGGTTCTGGCGATGCTATTGTTGAACGCGCTGGGGAATCCTTGCGCCTGCAAGCGCGTCACTTGGATGAAAACCATGATCTGGCTGGTGGCGTATTGGACTGCCTCGTTAATAATGTGGTGGGGCGTGGGGTTAATGTTGAGCCGCAGGTAAAATTAAAATCAGGCGAGCTTGCCAAACCTGTCAACGACCAGCTGATTGAGCTGTGGGAGGAATGGATTCGCTTCCCTGAAGTGACTTGGGAATGCCACTGGAATCACATGCTTCGCCTGCTGGCGCGGCACTGGTTCCGCGATGGTGAAGTGCTTATCAAACATATTGAAGGCACCAGTAGCACCATTGACCACCATACGCTGGTTCCATATTCGCTGGAGATGATTGAAGCAGATTTCCTGCCGTTTGACCTGAGTGACCAGAAAAAACGCATTCTCCACGGCGTGGAAAAGAATGCATGGCGCAGAGCGCGAGCCTATTACCTTTATAAGGAGCATCCCGGCAATGCCCACACGCTGGTAACACGGCAGGATACCAAGCGCTTTGCCGCCGAGAAGATCATCCATTTAAAAATAGCCAAGCGTATCAGCCAGACACGCGGAGTATCCATCTTTGCCAGCGTGCTTACACGCATGGAGGATATCAAGGATTATGAGCTTTCCGAACGGCTGGCGGCAAAGGTGGCAGCGAGTATTTGCGCTTATGTGCGTAAATCACTCGATGGCCCCGCATCCGGTGTACAGGTCGATAGTGCCGGAAACCGTCTGATGAAAATGCAGCCTGGTATGATTTTTGACAATCTTCTGCCAGGTGAAGAAGTCGGCATGATTGATAGCAACCGCCCCAACACCATGCTGGAGCAGTTCCGTAATTCACAATTGCGTGCGGTGGCAGCTGGTACTTCCACTGGCTACTCCTCCATTGCCAAGGATTATAACGGCACATACTCCGCCCAGCGTCAGGAACTGGTGGAGCAATCGGTACATTATGCGGTGCTTAGGGAATATTTCATTGAACGCTGCGTCCGCCCTATCTGGGAGCGGTTTGTAGATATGGCGGTGTTATCTGGTCAATTGCAAGTGCCGCAGAACGAGATTAACCCGCGCACACTCAAAAAAGCTGGCTTCCAAGGGCCAGTGATGCCGTGGATTGATCCACAAAAAGAAGTCACTGCCGAGGAAAAGGCTGTTGCCGCTGGTTTTAAATCGCGTGCTCAGGTTATCCGTGAACGCGGTGGCAATCCGCAGGATACGTTTGAGCAAATCAAGCAGGAACGCGAACAGGAAAAAGAAGCTGGCATCAGCTTTAGCACCAGTAATGGCGGCAAGCAATTATCACTTTTTAATCAAAACGAAGGAGAACCCGATGCCAAAGAAAACGACAAAGAATCAGGAACTACTGACAAGGACGATTGACCTCACGCGAGAATCGATTGTTGATGAAAATAGCCGCCTTGTGCGGCTTTCTTTTTCGTCGGAAGAACCTGTCACCCGCCAGAGCTTTTTCAGCGAACCATGGATTGAGGTGCTGGGGCATGACAAGGATGAAGCAGACCTTGAACGCCTCAATAGCTCTGCGCCACTTCTTTATAACCATGATCGTTCCGAGCGCGATAATCGTATCGGCGTTGTTGAGCGTGCATGGATTGAAAAAGGCCGTGGCCATGCAGAAGTGCGCCTTTCTAAACGCGCTGAGGTGGAAGGCATCTGGCAGGATGTGCGCGACGGAATCCTTCGTAATGTTTCTGTCGCTTATCGTATTAACGAGCGCAAACTCGAACAGGAGAACAAAGATACACCAGATCTCTATCGCGTGACCAGTTGGACACCGATGGAGATTTCACTGGTCGATATTCCCGCCGACTCTACCGTTGGAGTTGGTCGGAGTGAAGAAACCCAACCCCAACCTAACCAAGAGGAGACTATTATGCCTAAAAAATTAAATGAAATGCCGGAGCGTAATGAGGAGGTAGATATCGATTCCTTGCGTAAAACGGCAGCGGATGAAGGTGCTACCCGTGCGCTGGAGCTTGAAAAAGCACGCCGTACTGAGATTCGCACGCTCTTTACCAATCACGATGACCATACGGAAGTACGCGATGCCTGCCTTGATGATCCTGAAATTGATATCAACGAGGCGCGTAAATTGCTGCTCGATGCTATCGGTAAAAATGAGCAACCAGCAGCAAGTGGTCAGCGCATTGAAATGGGCGAATCTGCTGCGGAGAAATTTTCTCGTGCTGCGGAAGATGCTATTTCTGTTCGTGCGGGTCTGCTGGATGATCGCAGCAAAGCCAGTGAGCTATGCGGTTATCAGCTGGTGGATATCGCACGTAAATGCTTAGAGCTGCATAATGTGCGTACCGAGGGTATGGATCGTAGCACGATGATTGGACGAGCCTTCACCCATTCCAGCAGTGATTTTCCAAAGATTTTGGAAAACAATGCCCGTAAGGCCATGTTGCGTGGTTATGAAGAAGCGCCAGAGATATTCCCTCGATTCACCCGCGCCGGAAATCTGTCTGATTTCAAGATTCATACTCGAACAGGCATTGGTACGGTGGCATCATTGCGCAAGGTTGAAGAAGGTGGCGAATATAAACATACCACAATCGGGGAGCGTGGAGAGCAAATCCAGTTAGCTACTTATGGAGAACTGTTTAGTATCACCCGTCACGCCATTATCAATGATGATCTGGAAGCATTCACACGCATTCCACGTACACTAGGACGTGCTGCAGCGCGTACTGTGGGTGACCTGGTCTTTTCAATTTTGACAGACAATCCAAATATGTCGGACGGAAAAGCTGTATTCCATGCTGATCATAAGAATCTGGCGGCATCTGGAACTGCTATTTCTGCTGCAAGTGTTAGTAAAGCTAGAGCTGCTATGCGTAAACAAAAGGATGGTGATGCAACCTTGAATATCCGTCCGAGCTTTATGCTAACACCAGTAGATATAGTGGATACAGCAGCCGTGCTGATGTCGTCTGAAACCAATCCCGATCAGGCAAACAGCCGAGTACGCAATCTGGCCACCGTTAATGGTGCGCTTGAGGTGCTTGCCGATGCCCGTTTGGATGCGGCCTCAGCCACGGCATGGTACCTACTGGCAGATGCCAATTCCTTCGATACTATCGAGGTTGGCTATCTGGACGGTGTGGCACTGCCATTCCTAGATGACATGGATGGCTGGACGATTGATGGGCGTGAATACAAGGTACGCATTGATGCGGCGGCATCGCCTCTTGAATATCGTACCATGTATAAAAACCCAGGTGCTTAATTTCTAATCTCAACCAACCCCAACCTTACAGGCGGCCAGATTCTCTGAGCCGCTTTTTTAATGCCTAAACTAAAGGAGAAATCTTATGGCTACTAACTATGTTCAAGAGGGCAAAGCTCTCGACTACACACCATCAGGTGCAGATGTTTCTTCCGGCGATTTTGTGCTGGTGGGTGCAATCGGTGCAGTGGCAAAGACCGCCATTGCCGATGGCAAAACTGGTGCGGTGCATATTAGCGGCGTGTTTAGCGTTCCCAAAGCCAGTGGCGCGGTAACGCAGGGTGCAAAGCTCTATTGGAGCACTGCTAACAGCAACCTTACCACCACCGCATCGGGCAATACTATCGTTGGTGTGGCGGCAGAAGCTGCGGCGTCGGGTGATGCAAATGTAAAAATATTGCTCAATGTGGGGCTGTAAATGAGCTTCCTCGATGATATGCGGCTGCATGATCTGTCGCTCCTGCAAACGCTAGATGGACGCGTGGTGACTTACACTCAGGGTGGTGGAAGCCCTCGCGTTCTATCCGGCATGTTGCAGGAATTTACGGAAATTGTTGGCGGTGAGAGCGTGGACGTGGTGGCAAGTCGTCCCGTGCTTTCCGTTCGCACTGCCGACATTCTGGAAATCCAAACCGCCGATCAGTTTCAGATCGATGGGCAGGATTATGAAGTCGCCGTTATCCGCCCCGATAGTGAGGGCATTACCGAACTTATTCTGGAGAAACTATGAGCCACGCACGCACCCAAATCAGAAATGCAATAACGACTTTGCTCAAAGGCAATACCTCCGCTGGCAATAACGTATTTGAAGCACGCGCCTATCCTCTGGATGATCCCAAACTTCCTGCGTTGCTGGTTTATACCAAGCAAGAAACGGTGGGTGAACAATCCATGTCCCGCCCACGCACGCAGCACCGTGAATTATTGCTTACGGTCGAAGCCTATGTGAAGGCAAACAGCAATGCAGATGAAATCATCGATACATTGGCATTGGAAATTGAACAACTGATTGCAGCCGACCAGACGCTTGGCGGCTTGGTAAAAGATACCGCGCTTGATACCACGCAAATGCAATTCTCCGATGATGGAGAAAAGCCGATTGCGGTCATGATGATGACGTTTTCAGTGCTTTATGCCGTTAAAGAAACCGCACCACAAACCCTTATTTAACAAACCAACTCAAGGAGAAAACTATGGCTACTCATGCAGGCAGCGAAGGTAAGGTCTTTATTGGATCGGATCAGGTTGCAGAAATTAAATCATGGTCGCTGGAAATTACCAGTGACACGGTGGATGCATCCATCATCGGTACATCATGGCGAAAAAACCAAGCCACCATCAAAGGTTGGTCTGGCAGTTTTGAAGGATTCTGGGATGAAACCGACACCAATGGTCAGGGCGCATTATCCGTTGGTGGCACGGTCACGCTTAATCTTTACCCTGAAGGCGATGATTCTGGTGCTACCTACTGGAGTGGCGATGCCATCATCACTTCAATTTCTTACAACGCATCCTTTGACGGAATTGTTGAGGCTTCCTTCAGCTTTACCGGCACAGGTGCGCTTACTGAATCAACCGTAGCATAAAGGAGAAAATCATGAGTGCTATTAACCGCGCAACAAAACACTACGCCGCACAAGAGCGGCTAATTATTGCCGTTTCTGAATGGGGCGATGAAGCTGGACCGCTGGAAATCCATGTATTCCCAATGACCATGGCAGAGGTAAACCTGATGCAGAAGATTGCCAGCAAAAAGGCCAGCAACATCGAGCAAGCCGCCAATATCATCGTGGTAAAAGCCAAGGATAAAGAAGGCAAACGCCTCTTTACCGTGACCGACCGCGACAAGCTAATGCAGGAAGCTGATTACCGTGTGGTATCGCGTATTGCAGAGAAAATCGAAGATCATTTCTTCGGTGATGTGGAAACCCAAAAGGGAAACTTAGGCGCGACCCAACCAGACGCAACCAGCTAGCATTAGCTGTACGCCTCTGCCGCCCCTTGGCAGAAATTGAAGCCATGGACACGCGTCAATTTACGGAATGGGTCGCTTTCTTTGAACTACAGGCTGATACAAGCAGGAAATACGGTTAAAAAAAGGCATGTTATTTAATTAAACCGTGCTATTTTAATATTAAAAATGGCAGATTGAGACTCAAAGCGGACGTTTAAACCCCTCAAATGAAATGCAGTACTTTTATGAAAAAAATGAACAGAACTTGTATTTTTTGCAATAGAACTCGGAAAAAAAGTAAAGAGCATATCTGGCCGGAGTGGATGCATACGTTTTTACCAATTATTGGCGATGCTAATAACACTAGCGAGGTAAACACTTTTAAATGGAAAGAACAGACAGGGGCTAAAAAATTAAAACGACAAGGCCACCTTACAACTAAAAAGCTAAGGGTGGTCTGTGAGGATTGCAACAACGGCTGGATGAGTAAGATAGAAAGTGAAGCCAAGCCTATATTGGAAAAAATTTTAAAAAACGAAGAGTTTCATATTTGCGCTCAAAAACAGAATATTCTTGCCCTTTGGGTTACTTTAAAGTCAATAGTTGGAGAACATGCGGAACAAGACACAAATGTAACACCGCAAAATGATCGTTATTTATTTATGACCCAACGGACAATACCAGAATATTTTGCAATTTATATTGGTAAGCACAATGAAGATTCAGATACGGCTTGGTTAAGAACATCTCAAACAATAGCTAGAACAAAGTCTGGTCCTAACCCGCCTCTTGGTAACTTGAAGCGTAATATGCAATCTATTGCTTTTATATGTGGGCCTCTTTTTGTTTATGTTATAGCAATTAGAGAAAATGAGATTAAAGCAGCCGATTTTTTGAACCTTCCCAAACTAACTCGTATTTTTCCAGAACAGTTAGCTCAAATAAGCTGGCCACTAACTCAAACTCTTGGAAGCAAAGACATGGGATTAGCCGCATGGGCACTTGATGAAATGAAGAATATGCAAAATGTGCAATATGCTGGTGACCTTCCTTAGTTAAATGAACGTCATCTTTGTCCCGAAAGCCGCAGAATATAACACCTACACATCCAAATAATGAAAACAGCACACCTAGAAAATAGGTGTGGTGGGTTTTCTATGCGTGCAGCAAACCATATAATTACGAGCAAACAAAATGGCAAGATTCGCTGAAGCAAAATTTACCGTTCGCGCCGTTAATAAAACGCAGAAAGCCTTCGCCCAGATTAATCAGGGCGTTGATAATATGGATCGGCGTTTTAGCAAAATGGGACGTGGATTGCAGCGTATTGGTGGCCTGATGGCCACTGCCTTTGTTGGCAGGCAGGTGGTGGATACGATTACCAAGTTTGAGAAGCTGGAAGCCAGTTTGCGTACCATCACCGGCTCTGCTGAAAAAGCTGCCGTTGCATTTGGCTTTATTCAGGATTTTGCTGCGACCACGCCTTTTCAGTTGGAGGAAGTCACTGATGCTTTTATCAAATTGAAAGCATTGGGGCTAACGCCATCTGCTGAGGCATTAACATCCTACGGCAATACCGCCACGGCGATGGGAAAAAGCCTGAATCAGATGATTGAAGCGGTTGCAGATGCTGCCACAGGTGAGTTTGAACGCTTGAAGGAGTTTGGTATTAAATCCAAAAGCCAGGGCGATCAGGTGACTTTTACTTTTCAGGGCATCAGCACCACCGTTGGCAAAAACGCAGCTGAAATTGAAGCCTACTTGCAAAGCATCGGCAATGTGCAGTTTGCCGGAGCGATGCAGGAGCAATCCAAGACCTTAAATGTAGCTCTGTCCAATATGGGGGATGCGTTTTCCAAATTGGTCAAAGCCATTGGTGATGCCGGACTAACAGACATATTAACAGGCATTGCAAATTCTATAAAATGGTTGGCAGAGAAAATAACCAACTCTATTGAGCCGTTTAAGCTGGGATTTAAAGCCATCATTGCTGAGGTGATAAAATTCGGGCGGCTATTTATTGCGGTGTTTGAAGGTGTCGGCGATGCATTTAATGCGTTCGGCGATGCCATTTCCGCTCGTTTTGAAGCGTTAGGCAAAGACCTTGCTGCATTTATTGAAAATCCGCTGGGCGGTGTATCATTTGAGAATACCCGCGCTGCGCTGGAAACCGGCTTGCTTGATGCGATGGGCAATGCCTTCGATAAGGCACTGGCAGAAGCGCGTGAGTTTAATGCGGCCATAGATGCTGAAATCGGTGCAGCGGCAGATAAGATTGTCAAAGCCAATGCGAAAAAAGCACAGTCGCTTGGTGATTTATTCAAGAAACCTGAAGGAAAAACAGATACCACTTCTCCTGCAGGCAATGCCAATAAAAAGCTGGAGAAGGATTCCAAAGAAACGACATCGCAAATCGAAAAAGATTTTGAAAGCCTTGGCGATTCTATTGAGAGCAAGCTGGTGGATTCACTGGATATAGTCGGTGGGAAGTTTACCGGCTTTAAAGATTTAGCAAAAGGCATCCTATCCGATATCAACCAAACGCTACTCAAAACCGCCATGAAAGATCTAGGTATTGGTGGTCAAGGCGGCTTGATTGGTGGTTTAATGAGTTCACTCGGTGGTGCATTTGGTGGCGGCGGTGATGGATCAGGAATCGGTGGCCTTATTTCAACCGCAGCAAGCATGTTCGGCGGATTCTTTGCCGATGGTGGAAAACTGAAACCTGGTCAATTCGGCGTGGTGGGTGAACGTGGGCCTGAACTGGCATTTGCTGGTAGCTCTCCGCTTAACATCATGCCAAATGGCACGGGCGCAGCACCCGTTACCGTTAATATGAACATCCAAACACCAGATGTGCGTAGCTTTAATCAAAGTCAGAGTCAGATTGCGGCAGATATGGCGCGTTCAATTGATCGAGCAAAGAGGAATTTATAATGACTGAAATATATTGAGCCCAGTTGTTAGCATGGTTCGTGCGCTCAGTATTATAATAACAATTCCAACAATAATCATAAGCACCCTTACTGGTAAGCGTTTGGCAGCATAAGCGGCAATGGTAGCTGCGATAACCCCGCCAATAATAAGGCCGGTGATGATAGGCCATAGCTCCAGCCCAATGGTAAGCAAGAATGTACAGGAAATAGTAGCAGTAACAAAAAACTCTGAAAGACTTGTAGTGCCAATAGCTATGCGTGGATTAGTGCCTTGCCCCATTAGATTACTGTTTACCATAGGCCCCCACCCGCCGCCGCCAATAGCGTCAAACATTCCACCAAAGAACCCTAATAATGGGATGTGTTGAGGAGGCTTCCTCGACTCCGAGAATTTACGCATACCACGAAGCAAGACAATAGCTCCCATTACAAGAAGATAGCAGGCTATAAGAAAATTAAGTAAAATATTAGCGTGGGTGGCAAGTATATAAGCCCCAATAAACCCGCCAAGCATACCAGCCGGAGCAAGGCGTTTTACCAATTTAAAATCAATATTCTTAAATCGCCAGTGTGATATTCCTGAGGCGGCGGTGGTGAACACTTCTGCGGCATGAACGCTTGCGCTGGCCGTGGCTGGCGGAATGCCCATTGAGAAAAGTGTTGATGTGCCAATCAAGCCATAAGCCATACCGATAGAGCCATCCACAAGTTGCGCCGCAAAACCAACGCATATAAAAAGAAAGAAATCAGACACAAGCACCAGTTGTTTTATTTTAGTAACTACAGATAGCGATTATTATGGCACAGCCTCAAACAACTACAATAGAATTATTCCTGTAAATTCATAAGGAAGAGTAGACTTTTTCTATGGTTAGAGTAAGTTCATAAGTCAAATACTCACTTGGAAAAACTATGGAATTACTAACTGATTACCACCTTTGGGCAAGCTTTCTTTCTCTAACAGCACTGGAAATTGTGCTGGGGATTGATAACGTTGTATTTATTGCTCTGGTAGTCGGTCATTTGCCGAAGCAGCAGCAAGAAAGAGCAAGAGTAATTGGTCTTATCCTCGCACTTTTATTCAGAATAGCTATGCTGTTTGGTATTGTATGGATTATTTCTTTGAAAGAACCATGGATTCAATTGTTTGATTTTGAATTTTCCGGAAAAGATTTTATGATGCTCGGCGGCGGGTTGTTTTTGTTACATAAAGCAACAAACAGTATCCATGATGAAATGACCGGCGATAGAAAAACGGCGTACGAAAAATTTCGTGGAGGATTTATTGGTACCATCATCCAGATAGTCATACTTGATATGATTTTCTCATTTGATTCTGTCATAACTGCCGTTGGTATTACCGAGCATATTTATGTAATTATTGCAGCAATGACAATTGCAATGGGTGTTATGTTAGCGTCATCAGGTTATATTGCGGATTTTATTGCCACTCACCCAACCTTAAAAATGTTGGCTCTATCGTTTGTTATGATGATTGGGGTATTCTTAGTTGCGGAAGGGTTGGGTTTCCATGTGCCTAAGGGCTATATATACTTTGGCATGGCCTTTTCACTAGGTGTGGAGGTTATGAATATGATAGTTAGGAAAAGACGTGCAAAATAATCCTCCACGCAGATTATCTAAAGTGTTGGATGATGCAATTAATGCGCTGGAAGGAGATAAGGTGTCGTTTAGTGCTCTTATCGAGCAACTTGGTACACGTACATACGGTATTTTACTCGTTCTGCTTACATTGCCTAACGCTATACCAGTGTCGGGAGTGCTTGGCATTTCCGCTCTTACCGGATTACTGATGATTATTTTTTCATTTCAGATGGCACTTGGCATAGACAAACCAAAGCTGCCTAAATTCATTGCTAAAAAAGAAATAAAAAAGGCAACACTCCTTAAGGCTTTAGGTGTTGTAAGCCCTTATCTGGAAAAAATAGAACCCTATATCAAACCACGCCTTGTTATTTTAAGTTCATCTACCGCATTAAAGTTGATGGGTTGGGTTATTGTTGTGTTTTGTTTAGTGATATTAATACCGTTTCCATTCACTAACTTTGTTCCTGCATTGGCTATTTTTCTGATAGGACTTGGAATGCTAGAAAAAGATGGTGCTCTAGCGATTATAGGTGTTGTGGTAGGTATCGTATTCTGCACCGTATTATTTATGGCAATGTCCGAAATAACTCAAAGACTGCTAAATATTTTGTAAATCTATGACTTAGCAAACGCTAACAACGGCTCGTAATCACCAGCATCCGCCTCGCGCAGCGCGGCGATGTAGCGTTTGCGGATTTCATCGGGTTTGGTGAGATCGGAATTGCCGCCCCACGATAGTTTTTCGCCACCATATTTGAGGGCGATAACATCGGCACATAAACGGGCGTGCCTGCCGTTACCGTTGGGGAACAGGTGAATCTTCACTAAGCGGTGGTGGAATATGATGGCCAGATCAGTGATGGAGTATGTTTTATGCTCCAGCCAGTATTTGGCATCGCCTAGCAATTGGTGAAGTTCGGTAGGAATCAGGTAAGCTTCCACACCGATATTTTTGTTGGTTTTGCGGTATGTGCCAGCCCATTTCCACACATGGCCGTACATGCGTTTGTGCAGGTTCAGGATAAATTTTTCAGTGAAGATGTCCTGCTTGGAGAGAACGGATTTTTGCATGACCCATTTGCGAGCCTCAAGGATGTTTTCCTGCTCGAAAGCATCAAGATCTTCACGGCTTACAATGCTGGGAATCAGATCGCGCTTTTCGTCTTCATCCAGCGGGGTTTGACCCTCTATGTAGTGATATTGCACCACCCTAGTCCCATAATTTTGAGTTAGGATTTTTTGCTAAATCTTCAGCCAGCTCTTTGATTTTGGCATCGACATTACCTACGCCCTGCGCCTCAAGTTGCATGGTGTGGTCAACGTCTTTGACAAGCTCGCTGGCTTTTTTTATCGCCTGTTTCCTGATGGTGACTTCCAAGCTGCCTTCATTGGGAATTAATGCATAAACCACGCGGCAATCGAGTGCCTCGGCAGCTTTGCGAAGTGATTTCAGGGTGATGGAATCGTCAGTCTCGTTGGTTTCCAGCCTTGCGGTGGATTGCTGGGTGATGCCGATACGTTCTGCCAGCTGGCGCACGCTCATGCCTAAAGATTTACGGATAGCCGCGATCCAGCCGTCACTTGGACGGTCACACACGCGTATTTCCGCGATATGGCGGTCTAACGTCTGTATTTGCAGGTGTTTCAGTTTATCACTCATTTTACAGCCTATATTCTGTTTATAGGAGTTAATATAACAGAATAAAAGCTGTAAGTAAATAGCAATATTACAGAATATAAGGTGTAACCATGAGTTTTGAAGAAATCCAGTTCCCCACCGATATCAGCTATGGTGCAACCGGTGGCCCTATGTTTATGACCGATGTGGTAGCCACCGTGTCGGGCTACGAGCAACGCAACAGCAAGTGGAGCCAATCCCGCGCTAAGTATAATGTGGCATCTGGCATTAAAACCGAAAGCCAGTGGGCGGCACTGATTGCCTTTTTTCGAGCGCGGCGTGGAAAGGCGGTGGGCTTTCGATTCAAGGATTGGAGTGATTATAAGGCTGAAAACGTCCAGATCGGCGTGGGTGATGACAGCACCACAGAATTTCAGTTGGTGAAGCTCTACTCCAGCGGTTCTGTTGCCGTTTCCCGTGATATTACCAAACCGGTGGCAGGTACGGTTGATATTTATGTGGGTGCGGTGCTGCAAAGTAGCGGCGTGAGCGTGGATACGACCACAGGCATTGTCACATTTGATACCGCCCCTGCAGATGGCGACATTATTTCTGCTGATTTTGAGTTTGATGTACCAGTGCGCTTTGATACCGATGAGATGTCAATTTCTATGGATAGCTTTGACGCTGGGAATTGGAGCAGCATTCCATTGATTGAGGTGCGCGTATGAAGGTTATATCCCCACAATTAGAAGCGCACTTTGCCAGTGGGTTAACCACTCTTGCCACCTGCTGGAAAATCATCCGTACCGATGGCATGGAGCTTGGTTTTACCGACCATGACGAGCCGATCACCTTTGATAGTCTGGATTATGATTCCATTGCAGGATTCACGCCCACCACGGTGGAGAGCAAATCCAATATGAGCGTGGATAATCTCGATGTGGAAGGGCAGACCTTCCCATCAAAGATTACCGAGGAAGAATTGCTGGCTGGGTTATATGATTTTGCCGAGATTGAGATCTTCATCGTTAATTATGAAGACCTGACTCAGGGCAAAATGGTGGTCAAGCGAGGTAGCCTTGGCGAGGTCACCATTAACCAGCAAATGTTTCAGGCGGAGGTGCGTGGGCTGACGCAGCATCTGTCGCAAACAATCGGTCAGGTTTTCTCCCCATCCTGCCGTGCCATATTAGGCGATAGCAAATGCAAAGTGGCGTTGGCTGGTTTTACGGTTGCTACCACGGTCACAGAAGTCATCAACAACCAGACCTTCAAGGCAAGCACGCTTTCTCAGGCGGCTGGCTGGTTCACAGGTGGTGAGGTTCAGTGGTCATCGGGCAATAACGATGGTCGGCGCATGGAAGTGAAGGAATTTGCATCCACGCAAGTAGTGCTGGCACTGCCCATGGGTAAATCAATTCAGGTGGGTGACACGTTCGATATCATAGCAGGCTGCGATAAAACCCGCGAACCCTGCCAGAGCAAATTCAGTAACATCATTAATTTTCGCGGTGAACCGGATGTTCCTGGTGTCGATAAACTTCTAACCACCGCAGGAACCTTAAATAAGACAGGTAGAAATGGCTAATATCACATCAGAACAGATTGTAGCGCAGGCGAGAACGTGGCTTGGCACTCATTATCACCATCAGGGTAGATTAAAAAAATCAACTCGCGGTCCAGGTGGTGTGGATTGCATTGGTCTTATTATGGGCCTCATTGATGAGCTGGGTATTCAGGACGGTGAAGGCAATTCGCTCGTTGCGGCGGATGAAACCAATTATTCCATGTATCCTGAGCAAGGGCGGCTGGTGAAATCCATCCAACAGCATTTGCGCGAAGTGCCGATAGAGAAAATGGCGGTGGGCGATATCCTGCTATTTAAAACCTTCAAAGACCCGCAGCATGTTGGCTTGCTCACGCAGTATCCGGGTGGTGGTCCAGGACTGATTCACTGTAATTCAAGCGCAGGCATGGTGGTCGAGCAGCCATTTTCCATGGCATGGGTGAAAATGCTGACCCATGCTTACCGCTTTAAAAAGAAACAACTCAAATCAATTAAGTAACAATTATGGCTGATATTGTTTTACCCGTAGTCGGAGGCGCGGTGGGCTTTGTGCTGGGCGGTCCTAGCGGTGCGATTCTTGGAGCAAACCTTGGTGGTATGGCAGCCGGTGCGTTCTTTCCGAAAAATCACCGAGTGCAACTACCAACTCAGGAAGGCCCACGGCTAGCCGACCTTCGGGCGCAGACTTCGACTTACGGCAATGTAGTGCCACGCATATTCGGTACCATGCGTATTGCCGGAAACGTCATCTGGTCAACCGATATCAAGGAGGTAAAAACCGAGAAAACCAGCACACAAACATCATCAGGTGGCGGTAAAGGCGGTGGTGGTGGCAAAACCACGACCAGCCAGACAACCGTGACCTACGAATATTTCGTGACGCTGGCAATTGCCATTTGTGAAGGAGCAATTGATGAAGTGATCCGTGTATGGGCGGATAGCAAAGTGCTGACCGAAGATGTGCTGTCGAGCGCGCAGGGTAAATATAATGTCCATCTTGGTTCAGAAGACCAGATGGTGGACGACATCATGGCAAAATATCTGGCGGCTGGCACGATTCCAGCTTATCGCGGCATGGCTTATGTGGTGATTGAGGATTTCCCGCTGGCTGAATATGGCAATCGTATTCCCAATTTTACCTTTGAGGTAAGGCGTTCGGTAAAGTTTACCCCAAGCGTAGAAGACAAAATCACCGATATGATCATGATTCCAGGTGCAGGCGAAATGGTCTATGGCACAGACATACAAACCAAGCAAGACGGCTCATTTATCGGTGGTGGATTTACTCCTTCAGCCGATAAATCTTATATCAACATGCATAATTACGAAGGCGAAGCCGATGTGCTGGTTGCCATTGATCAGATGCAAAAAACCCTGCCAAATCTGGAATGGGTGGCGGTAGTGGTAACGTGGTTTGCCACCAGCCTTGATGCCGGTGCATGCGAAATTATCCCGAAAGTGGAATTTCAAGGCACAACGCAGGTGTTGCCTGCTGATTGGAATGTGGCTGGCATTAACCGCGCCTCTGCCGAAGTGGTGCTGAAATTTGACCCTGAAACACCAACTTATGGCGGCACGCCTTCCGATCATACGGTGGTGCAGATCGTCGATGAGCTAAAAAGCCGAGGCTTAAATGTAATGCTCTATCCAATGGTGTTTGTCGATACCATCACGCCCATACCAAAGCCATGGCGCGGACGGATTGAACCTGCCAATGCGACTGATGCTGCAAGCTGGTTCACTAAAACCAACGGCTATAATGCGTTCATCACCCATTATGCCAATCTGGTGAAGAACAAAGCGGATGCTTTTGTTATCGGTTCTGAGTTGATTGGTATGACCGGCTTTACCGATACGTCTGGTAGCTATCCGGCGGTGAATGAACTGGTAAGTCTAGCAGCAACCGTTAAAGGCATTATGGGCGGTAGCACGCAGATTACCTATGCGGCGGACTGGAGCGAATATCACAGCGTGGGAGGCTGGTTTAATCTTGATCCGCTCTGGGCTTCCAGCAATATCGACTTTGTGGGGATTGATAGCTATTTCCCGCTAACGCCGGATCTACCGCAGATTCAGATTACCGAAGAGTTGATTGCTGAATATTGGGAAAAAGGCGAAGGCTGGGATTATTACTTCGCCGATTCAGTCGCACGTACAGGGCAAACCAGCTATGGCGGTGACCCAACCTATGCATGGAAGAATCTGGAATATTGGTGGAAAAACACGCATACTAATCCAGATACAAACACCACTGCATGGACGGCTAAAATGAAGCCTGTCTGGTTTACCGAATTTGGTTTTCCAAGCGTGGATGGCTGCACCAACCAACCCAATGTGTTTTATGATCCGACCAGCTCGGAGAGCTTCTTTCCGCGTGGGTCAAAGGGGCGAATTGATTTTCAGGCACAGCGCGAGGCACTTAATGCTACACTGGATTATTTGGAATCGCGTGAGCAGGAAGCTGGCAATAGCGGTCTTGTTGCACGCCGTTTCATCTGGACATGGGATGCACGACCATTTTCTTTCTGGCCTGATTTAGAAGGTGTATGGCAGGATTCTATCCTGTGGGCGACCGGTCATTGGGTGCAAGGCAAGCTGGGCAATTCCACGCTTGGCGCGATTGTGGCGGAGTTATTGCAAGCGGCTGGTCTTTCGGCCAGTGATTACGATGTGTCGCGTCTGACCGATACGGTGGAAGGGTTTATTCTCGATGCTCCCATCACAGTGCGGAATGCGCTGGAGTTTCTCACCACATCGTTTTTCTTCGATATTGTGGAAAGCGACGGCATCTTAAAATGCGTACCGCGTGGCAATGAATCTGTCAAAGCCGTGCCGGAAGATGACCTGATTCCGTCCAGGAAAAAGGATGTACAGGACGTTTTGGAAATCGTCCGCGCTCAGGAGATGGAGTTGCCGCAACGGGTGAATGTGACCTATATCGATCGTCCGTTTAACTATGATCCGGTCACGCAAACCTCGCAGCGGCAGGTGGTGCGAGCGGTGGAACAGGTCACCATGAATCTGCCCATTGTGATGGGTGCAACGCAGGCCAAGCAGATCGCCGATATCACGCTGTATAGCGCATGGAAGGAGCGCAATAGCTTTCAGCTAACGCTACCGCCGAAATATGTGCGGATTGAACCGACCGACGTTATCACCGTGACTGTTTACGGCGTAGCCCATGAAATGCGGGTGGTAAAAACCGATATGGAAGCTAACGGGCTGATGAAAATTAGCGCAGCAGCCGAGGATATCAGCTCTTACGACTTTTACACCCCGCCTGGTGAAACGCAAAAGAAGCTGACACCGCCAGTGCTGGTACCGGATACGCTTGTGCAGTTTGTGGACGCTCCGCCACTACCGACCGATACAAGCTCAAATCAGTGTTTTCTTAGGATTGGTGTGGCAGCAGATGGCGCAAACTGGAATGGCGCGGCAATTTACCGCTCTGATGATGGTGGCGAATCCGGTGGCAATAGCTTCTCTGTTTTAGCTGGCATGGATGGTGCGGCAACATTTGGAAGCATTATTACCAACCTGCCTGCTGGCCCATTTGAAACATGGGATACGGTGAACGAGGTGGAAGTAATTCTAACCTCCGGCTCGCTGGCTTCGGTGAATGAATTAGCGGTGTTCAATGGTGCAAATGCCGCGCTTATCGGCGATGAGTTGGTACAGTTCCAAAATGCTGAGCTGATTGGTGAAAGCACGTATAAACTCACACAGTTTCTACGCGGTCGTCAGGGAACGGAATGGGCAATTGGTAGCCACGCGGCGGGTGACCGCTTCGTGCTGATCACTCCTGCGCTTTACACCACAGCCATTGCCAATAACCTGATCGGGCGCGAGCTATTCTACAAGGCAGTGAGCGTTGGTAATTCACTCGGTAATACCGATGAAGCAGCTTTCACCTACACAGGGCGGAACTTAAAACCCTTCGCCCCCGTACATGTGAAAGGTGTGCGTGATGGTTCCGGCAACCTAACTATTAGCTGGATACGTCGCAGCCGTGTTGATGGTGAATGGCGCGATGGTGTGGGTATTCCGCTGGGCGAGGAATCGGAAAGCTATGAGGTGGATATTTTCGATGGCAGCACCGTAGTGCGAACCATTGAAGTAACTAGCGCAACTGCCAGCTATTCTGCCGCCGATCAAACCACTGATTTTGGATCAGTACAAAGCAGCGTGGATGTAAAAATCTACCAGCTTTCGGCTGTGGTGGGGCGTGGATACGCGACGGCAGCTACATTTTAATCAAACCTAATTGGAGAAAATCATGTCCCAGACCGGAAGGTTGGGCTTGCCGTATATTATTACGTCTCAAGCCCAAAAAGAAGTAACGCATAATGAGGGGCTAAACCGCCTCGATGCGTTCGTTACACCAATCATAATTGATATCATTACCGCTCCACCTGGCAGCCCGACAGAAGGTGACTTGTATATAGTCGGAGCTGGCGGAACTGACGACTTTACCGGACAGGAAAATAAAATAGCGCAGTATCTCACAGGTGGCTGGATTTTTTACACGCCATTTAAATGGATGGATGCGGTAGTCGAAAGTTTAGATACCCGCGTAACTTATGACGGTACTACTTGGGTGCCATTCGGCCTGATTATGAAAGACACGGGTGAATATCTGCGTGTTGGTCACCAGCAGGAAGATGTGACAGTGGATTCTGGTGCATCCAAAGATACCACCATCACCATACCAAATCGCTCGATTTTGCTGACGGTGAATGTGCGTGTGCTAACAGCCGTGACTGGTGCATCGTCCTTCGATGTCGGAATCAGTGGAGAAACCAGCAAATTCGGTGGGTCAATTGGTGTAGGGCAAGACTCCACCAATATCGGCATTATCGGCCCTACCGCTTTTTATTCAGATACTGCTGTTCGCCTGACCGCAAACGGTAGTGATTTCACCGGCGGCGTGATCCGCGCAACCATGCAATATTTACAACCCCGTGGCCCTTGGAATTGGTAATTGTTATGCCCAATGCTTTTCATTATCAGAATACCTTCGCTGACCCTATGGCGAATTGTTTTCGCAATATACTATCTACTGATTTTGTACCACCATTTGCACATAAGGTAGAACTTTGGCTGGATGCTCATGACACAAAAACTCATGTTTTTAATAGCGAAGGACAGCTTACGACTTGGAAGGATAAAAGTGGTAAGCAGCGAAATGCCATTCGTGCTGATGCAAGTGTTGGTAGTGTTAATCTCGGGTCAATAAATGGTGTAAAATCTCTAAGCTTTGAAACGGCATCATTAAACCTACCTAATCTTGGCATCGCTCCGCCAATTACAGCCTTTATCGTTTTCCATCCTAATAATGCCGCCACTATTGGATATTACCCTGAATATTTATACATAGATGGAAGCCAATTTAACCCCACTGGGCGAAAACCAATGGTGCATGGTGTAAAGCCAAACCCGAACGATATAGCATTGCAATTTGGATATTATAGTCAAAGCAAACCTATTTTAGATAACGCCCCTAATATTCTAAAATTATCAACAGATAACGAGAAGTTTCTAACTACCGTAAACAGTACCAATTATAGCAGCAACATTGGCTCTACAAAAATTTCCGCCACTTCAAACGGCGGCAGAATTGGTGCAGGTGGAGGCTTTGCCACATGGGGTGAATTGCTTATTTACCAAACCATCCTTCCTGAGTCTGAAATTATAAAGATTTGGTCATATTTGTTTGCAAAATGGAGGCTTTAATCATGGACGAAGAACTAAAAAAAGCCATCCGCTGCGCTGTGCGCGATGGCATCGAGGATGCTTTGACTAAATATGGCGTGGATACCACTGATCCAACCGCCATGCAGGCCGACATGGTGTATTTGCGAAAATCCCGAACCGGCTCAGATGAAATTCTCAAATGGACAAAACGCTCATGCGTTACCGCCGCCGCAACTGGTGTGCTGGTGGCATTATGGCAGGGCGTAAAATCAATCATAAACGGAGGTTAAAATGGTTACATTACTTGGATCACTGCTGGGGTTTATCAGCGCGGCATTTCCTGATTTTCTAAAACTAATCAGAGATCATCAGGATAGAAAACACGAACTCACCATTTTGCAATTGCAGATGCAGCAGCAAGCGCAGGGGCATAGCAATCGGCTGGAAGAAATCCATGTCGAGGCAGATATTGCGGAATCCCGTGCGCTCTACAAAACCTACAACACAGGTATTCGCTGGGTAGATACGTTAAATGGCACCGTGCGCCCCGTCATCGCATATAGCTTTTTTGTTTTATATGCGTTGGTGAAGCTAATGCAGTTTTTCTCCGGATTGCCATGGATGCTATGGACACCTGAAGATCAAGCCATCTTTGCAGGCATTATCAGCTTCTATTTCGGGCAGCGGGCTATGAGTAAGTTACGACAGGGGAAATAGTTCGATTTTCTCTTCTTATTCAGTTGATTACCTTCGCAGAAGAAGCGTTACTGTACACACCAAAACCAACCAAAACAAAGGGGGAAACAATGAGCAAATTATTTTATAAAGCCATGATTGAAGACATCCAGAACGACAGATGCACCGATAATGAAATCGAAAATCTGCTGGATATTTATGCCAACACAGTCAAGAAGATGGCAACCACACCTGCACGCAAATCATGGTTTGAATTAGAAGATTTTGCCTCGGCAAAGATAGTCGGTGTGAACCGCTTCACACTAATGATTGAACGCCGCAAAATTTCAGGGCAAGAGCAATGGTGGGGAACATTTGAATATGGCAGCAAGAAACTGAATGTGATTGCTACGCTGGAGAAGAATTAGGCGGCTTCAACATCCCAATCGGGTGTCTCGACAAAAACGAGACACCCGATATTATTTGGCTTTATGCAGCTGAATTGATATTGGTTTTCTCAGCCTTAACCGAAGGAATTACTGTTTCCTTCTCTATAGTTTCATCAATTTCATCTTCAAGTGTATTATCTATTTTTTTTGTTTTTATTTTTGGAGCTGAAGCAACCCATTCTTTTAAATGTTGCCCTGCCTGCTCATAAAACTCCATAAGCAATGGACCTGATTCCTGAATAAATGTTCTGGAGCCTTTAAATTTTGCACCAATGTCACGCGTTAGAACAACTTCGAACGATACCGGTTTAAGTGAGTTGTTCTCACAAAGTAAGGCATCTGCGCCTTTTTCATTAATCTCGGAGAGTAAAGCCATTGTATCCGCTGCTCGGCTTGGCCATATAGCACGTACAGATAAATCAGGGTTAGTAGCTTTCTTAAGCTGGCTGGTGAGCCAGTTTATCCTGCCTTTAGTAGTAGCTCTTTCCTCTGGAGCTCTAAGGCGCATTGAGACAACAACACAACGTTTCTCAACATCCGCTGCAAACTTTATTCTTCCTGCAGCGGCAGGTACATCAAATTCTGTTATCAGAAGTTGCTCTGAAACTAATAAAGCTGCGTCGTCATCAAGACGTTTTTTGGAATCATCTTTGTGCGCCTTTTTTAGAAAAATACCAACATTTGCACCTACAGCCAGCCCTAAGTGAAGGGAAAGATTTCTGCTGAGCTGATGCCAGCTTGCTACGCTATCTAAAACTTCAGGGGATGTTTTCTTGAGGCTTATACGATTCTGTACTGCGGCACAAACATCCTTCCATGTGCCGTTCATGCTATCAAAAGATAAAACCCCAGAGCCATCATGCTGCAAGTAGCGCACCAGTTCTTCTAATATGTATGCCTGATCGGGGTCGGTTACTCCGTGGTATTTTACCCACATTACAGCTTCTGTAATAAGAAAAGTCCATGACCAATGGTAAAGGCCGACACTACGTAGCTTGTTTTTGCTTACAGTAATTGGATGGTGGGTTGGAGTGGCGGAGAATTGATTCGACAATGTAATAACCGCATCAATTTTGTGCTCTTTTGCTAAATCCAAATAAGACTCAACCTGTTCAGCGGTCAGCTCCGCTTTTCCGATTTTTGCTTCGACAAGTGCAGTCCATTGCTTCTTACCGGTGGTCACAACAATGAGCCCGTCCGGACGGATTTTAGAAGCCGTTTTGTCTTTGTTCTGAAATACGATTTCAGTGAAGCATTCAACTTTTGAAGTTTTTCCAAGCCTTATACCAATTGAATCCAGAAGCCCTTTTGCAAACTCATTTACGGACATAAACGCTGCAAGAGTACAACTTGTGATGCGCCCTTCTTTGCTGGTGTCTGCGATGACAGGAATAAGTCTGGCACGTTCTCCTGATATTAAAAAATCAGGTCTTTGGGTCTGAAATAATGACATGGCTAATTCTCATAATTTTTTACGGCTGTGCATAAAACATAGCAATTTATTCTTCAATAACAACTAAAACGAGTATTTTCATGAGACATATCACACAAAAAGGATTGAATCTTATCAAACGCTTCGAAGGATTCGAGCCGGAAATCTATCTGGATGCAGCTGGCCTTCCAACAATCGGCTATGGTCACCTGTTGCTACCAGGCGAAGCTGAAATGTTTAAAAATGGAATTAGCGAAGCTGCTGGTGGGGCACTGCTGATTAAGGATGTGCTGCTGGCAGAAAGAGCCGTATGCAGGTTAATAAAAGTGCCGCTTACTGATGGTCAATTTGATGCGTTAGTATCATTCACATTCAACTTAGGCAGCGGCGCACTCCAACGCTCCACCCTCCGGTGGAAAGTAAACCGTGAAGAGCATGAAGCTGCACTAGCCGAATTTATGAAATGGGTCTGGGCTGGTGGCAAGAAGCTGAAGGGATTAAAAAAACGTAGGGAAGCGGAAACAGTGCGTTATAAATCATACATATAAAACAAATTCATTATCTATGTGATTAGTAAATTTCTCTCTGTTAAAGCTATCAAAGAAGGATTATTTTGGAGTGTTAACGAAACAAAAAGCTATAAACATCACTAAGCCGCCTTTGTTTGCGACGCAGGTTTTTTAGAAAGAGTGGCTGCCAGCATCCAAGCATCTTTCTGGTATGCTCCAATACGTGTTGTTAGTAACTCAACAGTAAATACGTCACCTTCATTTTCCGCTGTTTTTAATGCATTTTTAAGTATTTCAATAACTTTCTTATGGCCTTTATATAGGCAATCTAACATCTCTTCTGCGGAGTAACTAGAGGTACCTTCCTTCATAGATTTAAGCTGCTCAAACTCTTTATAAGTAGCAGGAGCAAGTTCCCCAAGCGCACGGATACGTTCTGCTATTTCATCAATAGCCGTTGCCAATGTAGCATGTTGCCTTCCAAATAATTGATGCAATGTGTCAAACTGTGGCCCCGTTACATTCCAGTGGTAATTCTGGGTTTTTAAATAAAGTGTATAGGTGTCAGCCAGTACATGGCTTAAATTTTCCACAGTTTTGCTCATGGTTTTATTCCTTGTAAATTAATTGGAATTTTATCCTATGCATGATTAAAAATATGCGCATTGACACCCGTCAAGTCCACCTTGTTTGACTTATGCTTAACTCGCTCATCACTACAGGATCAACTCTAAAAACAACGTATTGGGATAAACAATGAAAAATTCTGCGAGACAAAATGACCAAGAGATGTTTTTAGATCTAACTATAACAAAGTCTGAGCGTGAAGAATTGAAAAAAGAACGTGAAACATTAAAAACGGAACTGCAGAAAATATTTAATTCAAATAAAATCCCAGCAAAGGGTTTGTTAATAAGGAAATATTATGCATAAAAATATCGTTACGCTATATCACAGTGGCTTTGGTCATACGGAGCATCAGGCAAAGTCTGTACATGGCGGTGCTACTTCTGTTGAGGGGGTGAACTCTTTATTGGTGAAAGTATCAGACATTGAAAAACACTGGGCAAATTTAGATAAGGCAGATGCTATTATTTTTGGATCGCCAACCTATATGGGGTCGCTAAGTGCAAAATTTAAGGAGTTTATGGAAGCTACTTCACCGCGCTGGTATGAACAAAAATGGAAAGATAAATATGCCGCCGGGTTCAGTAATTCACAGAGCTTAAGTGGTGACAAGTTAAATAGTCTGATGCAACTAGTAATTTTTGCCGCGCAGCACAGCATGATATGGATAAGCCTTGGCCAACTGCCTGATGCGAGTAGCTCTATAGGTGCTAAAGATCACACAAACCGTATTGGAAGTTATATTGGGGCTATGGCCCAATCCGACCCTGATTCCAAATCTCCTTCTGAAGGCGATTTGGAGACGGCAAGGTTGCTCGGTGTCCGTGTGGCTAAACTCGTCGTGCAAAAAAGTAAGTAAACTGACAACGTTTATAATACATAATAATACTACGCAGCTTTACATCCTCTGGCTTGTTCAACTACTGCCACAATTTCTTTGGCACTGGCATTGTTACGCAACATGCAGCCAAGTGAAAGAATTCCTACGATTCTGCCGTCTTCATTCTCGACCACAAGGCGGCTTATTTTGTGCTTACCCATAATCTCAGCAGCTTCATTTAACGTGTTGTTTTCATTGCAGGTATAAACCCGATCAGACATATATTCCTCTACTAGCTCGGTTTTGATATCAGCTCCCTCGGCTATAGCGCGTATAACAATATCACGATCGGTAATAATACCCAAAAGCTTACTTTTACTGCCTACCGGTAGAACGCCACAGCCAACTTCCTGCATTTTTTTAGCGGCATCTTTAAGGGAGGTTTCTGGTTTAATTAACGATGGATTCTCGGTCATTACATCTTTTACTTTGGTATTCGACATGGCGGAACTCCCTTAATGTGTTTTTGTGACTTTCTAATTTCGCACCATAATGGCATGTAGGAAGCTGTAATTAACCACATACCAATCAAACTATACTTGATACTCGTCAAACAATAATCTTTTGAGGCGATTGATGTCTATCAAGTATGTAACGCCAACTTCGTGGTTTTCTATAATGCAGGTGATAAATCTAAACCACAAACGCGACATAAGGCTAGGTAAGCCAAAATAAATCCATAAACATTTACAGGAGAACTATTATGACACTTAACCTTACATTACGGAACCGACCAGGTAATATCAAAAAAACAAGAAGAGAATGGCCTGCTACTTCATTAAGAAACGAGATGAATCAAATGTTTGAAGATTTCTTTAATGACTTTCAGAGTCAGTTGCCTGCATCGTCTTTATGGGAAAAAAATAGCGCTCTTTCTATTCCGATTAATATCATTGAAAATGATAAGAGCCTAAAAATTGAAGCTCAATTACCAGGGTTTAAGCAGGAAGAAGTAGACATTACGGTTAACGATAATTATCTGACGATTAAAGCAGAAAAGAAAGAATCAAAAGAAGATAAAGATGAGGATTATATCTGCCGTGAATTTTCCTATGAATCATGCCAACGTAGCATTGCGCTTCCTGATTCAGCTAATGCCGATAAGACTAAGGCTACCTTCAAGAAAGGAGTGCTGTGGGTGGAAATCCCAAAGAAAGAAGAAGCAGTAAAACCAACTCGCAAGATTGATATCAAAGAAGCGGCCTAACAAAGGTATTATTTAAATTGTGGCAATTCATAATGCTGAGTTGCCACTTGCCTTTTGGGATTTTTATTAAAAAAGGAAACTTTTGTGAATAAGAAAAAGCGTATTACATGGATAGCTGTAATGGATGGTAAACATTCAAATTTTTATACGATGATGACAGAACATCATTTGGGTGATTTACACCATACCCTTAGCGCAAAACCCATCCGCACGGATGAACCAACCGGACGAGGCGAGTTGGGGCGAACCTATGATAGCGCAGGCGGTGCAAGGCATATTATCGAACCTCACACCAGTGATCGTACCCTGGAGCGCAAGCAATTCATGCGTGAGGTGGCCGAATATTTAAAAGATAAACTTGATAAAGAAGAATACCACCGTCTGATAATCACCGCTCCACCCAAAATACTGGGCTTTTTGCGTAAGGAATTAAGTAAAACAGTTAAAGATGTTATTGCTCTGGAGATTGATAAGGATTTAGTGGAATTTCATCCAAAAGAAATTCAGGAATATCTTGAAAAAATTATACATATTTAAGGAAAATAAAAATGGAAAAGCGCATTAAAATCGAAAAAGCCGATGATAATGGTGATATAGACGAATTATTCAATCAATATCTGGAAATCTGCAATAAGGCTATTGATAAACATAAGGACGAATTTCCATACAAACAAATTTTATCGGCAACCAACGCTGTTGTCGGCGACAAGCCTATTGACCTTACTATTTACGATGATGAGCCAAAAGGAGCATTCTCACTTAAATTTAAAGATAAAAAGCTCGTGCATAACGGCACTCCTGAAGATGTAAAAAAAGCCTGGAGGGTTAATTTAAGCTACGTGAAAAATGTGTTGGAACATCCGGATAAATATATAGAACACCCGGAAAAACTTGATATGGATTGGTTAAAAAGCAGGTTCGGTTTTTAATATTCATCCATATCTTCACCTAAGTGGCATTCTCGTGTTGTTGCGGAACAATGCTCACAGATATACCTGCGAAGCTGCATAATATTGTGAATCGTTACAATAGAATGGTCGGTTTCAACTCCATAGGTTATTAAATGGCTTAAAGAGCGTGAAAATGTCTCCGCTGTCATACCAAGCCGCCCTGCAACAAGGCCTTTTTCGTAAGGAAGTTGCAACGAAATACTTCCTTCTTTCTGCCCCAAACAAAGCCTTAAAAGAAAACACCCAACCCGTTGTGCAGAAGTCATCTGAGAAAGATGTTCTATATTCATACTAAGTTGAGTTGACTGCCCCAAACCTCCTTCAAGAAATTTTGCCAGAAAATGATCAAAATGCTGATAGCTCTCAGACATATGCAACATAAATGAAGCAGGGATAAGAAACATGATAGAATCCGCAACTGTTTCTGCCGTATAGGCATGAGTACCGTTTTTTATAATGGCTGTATTCCCAAACATTTCGCCATTTGTAAGAACGGTAACAATAGCTTCATGCCCATCACGCGTCTGGCGATATAATTTTGCCCACCCGGTGATAATAATGCGGAAATTTTCAGCCTTATCGCCGGTCATGAATAATATCTCGTTCTTATTATATTTCTTTATACGAGCATTACCCAAAACCTGACTAATTGCGTCTTCAGGAAAATCGCTAAATAATGGAATGCTTTTTAGAAAATTTCTGTAACTTTCACTATTACCTGATAGCTCTTTTACATTAGGCTTTTCAATAATATTTGACATATCGGTCTCCTGCTTGATACCTGTCAACGCGTGATTACATAACCACGTATAATCTGATACACGATACACGATACACGATACACGGTACACGATACATGTATATGTAAATTGTGATTATGTTCAACCTTTGGTGGAGATGGATATGTATAACAACACAGTGTTCTCAAAGGAATATAAGTCAACTGATGCTGTTATTGTGCCAGCAATCAAGATAAATACTAAAACACCTACTCTTAAAACAGAAAAAATTGCTGAGTACAAAATGCTAGAGCTATCACAGAAAGAACAACATTGCTGTAACTTAGCCACAGATTAGGATGATATTATGAATCCAGAAAAATGCAAAAATAAGATAGTAAACAGATATCAATGTTATGATATTTCTCTCATAAAACTGAGTACAGCAGCATTTGTTTTGATGGTTGCCAAGCTATGGCCACCATTGCTCAATCTTGATTGGTACTGGTATGGAATAATTGCAATTGTAGCAGCTATTATACCGGCAAGAAAATACTGCGGATGCAGCAAGGGTGTTTGCAAAAAATGCCAATCTGATCCTTGCGAATGCAAAGAGAATAATGATGTCAAATAAAGGAAGCGGCACCTAATGCAAAATCGGGTGCCGCTTAATTCCAACTGATTAGTTGCAAGTGTCTCCTTTTTTAGGAGACGTTCCACAGCTATCTTTATTCCCCTTTTTAGAACCAGTTTCACACGACTCACCCTTGTTCTTTTTTTTACTAGGCTGTGCTTTTTTATCTTTTTCTTGCTCATGTTTTGAGCTGGCAGATGATTTTTTTTCAAAAAATGTCATGATTCTATCCTTTTAATTAGCTTTTTGATAAAAGCAACAATGCTTCCAATAACTGACATAATAAAGAAAATGATTTGCCGATAGTTTGACTGCGATCAAACGACTACTTTTTAATTTTTATTATAATGTCATAAGTAATTCAGTCACATGGGGATTGAAATGTCAAAAAAACAGAAATACGATCGGTTCAATACAATGATAAAAAACTATGCTCAGGCGCTAGAAAATTCTGCTGATCCGGAAGAGTTGCATAGCCGATTAAGGGGGATTATATCAGAGGCAATCAATACTGACATGACTCTAGCGGAATTGCTTGAAATATTATCTGGTAAAGGCATCGGTGGAAGTACGGAAGAATTTATAGAAAATGTTTCTTCACATTACCGTAGTGGTGCAGCATCTGCCAAAATTATGGATGATGAAAGCAAAGTCAGGAAGGAAAAAGAAGATCGAAATAAAAATCACCGTAATGATTAATTCTCACTGCTTGAAAAATATTTTTTTAATCAATTCTACCAATGCAAAATAAGCAAGCAATACAACTATCAGGAAGCCAAAGAATATTGGCGGTAGCGGCGAGAGACCAAACCATGTACCGACAGTGGTATAAGGTAACAGCACCGCAATGCCTGCAATGCTTAGAGCCATAAAAACAACTATAGGATTCGCTATAGAACGCCACATCGGCATACGTGTACGAATAGCAAAAATAATCAGCACTTGTGTCACCAGCGACTCTACAAACCACCCCGAGTGAAATAACGTTTCGCTGGCATGGAACAACTTAAGCAGAACATAAAAAGTCAGCAGGTCAAATACTGAATTCGCTGGGCCGAATATCCACATGAAACGTTTAATGCGTTTCATGTCCCAATGTGTAGGTTTTGAAAGCGTTTCCTTGTCTACACGGTCGAATGGCAGTGCTGTTTGTGAAATATCGTAAAGTAGGTTATTGAGCAGAATCTGCACCGGCAACATAGGTAGAAATGGGAGCAAGAACGCACCCGCCGACATGCTCAACATATTACCAAAATTAGAGCTTGATCCCATGAGAATATATTTTTCTGTATTGCTAACAGCACGCCTACCTTCGATTACACCTTTATGAATCACAGACAAATCACGCTCCAGTAAAATTATGTCGGCTGCTTCCTTGGCAACATCGGTAGCACTATCAACCGAAATGCCCACATCAGAATTATGCATAGCTACAGCATCATTGATACCGTCCCCTAAAAATCCTACAATATGTCCGCGATGCCTGAGCGTACTAATGATGCGGCTTTTTTGTTGTGGCGTCACGCGGCAAAAGGCCATAGTCCTATCTACCCTTGCCAATAAAGCATCGTCACTTAGTAGTGACATTATATCTCCGGTAAGAATTTCTCCCGTATCAAGACCAAGCATCGTACAAAGATGCGCAGTTACGCGCTCATTGTCTCCTGTGATAATTTTAACGTGAATGCCGTCTGCTTTGAGCTTTCGCATGGCATCTGCGGCTTCAAATTTGGGAGGGTCAAGAAAAGTAAGAAACCCGATGAAGGTTAATTCAGTCTCATCTGTCACTATAACACTGGTGCAGCTTGCATCCTCCGTACGAATGGCCAGCCCCAAAACCCTCTGCCCCTGCTCACCAAATTCTTCAAATTTATTCTGAAATTGTTCAAGCGCATTCTTATCAAGCGACATAATTTTATGATTATCTGCCTCATAATGAGTTGAGCATTTAAGAATATCCTCTGGCGCACCCTTTACAATAAGAAATTTTTGTCCTTCACGCTCGGCCAGCACTGATACACGCCTCCTTTCGAAATCAAACGGCACTTCATCAATCTTTTTCCATGCGCTGATATCCGGTTTTGCATGTTCTAATATGGCGTTATCGAGTGGAGATTTAATTCCGGATTCAAATGTGCTGTTTATATAGGCTAGTTCAAAAACACGAGAACTTTCCAACCACTTAGTATCCATTGCGCTTACAAGATGAATATTAGCTTCGGTTAAGGTGCCGGTTTTATCGGTGCATAATATATTCATCGCACCCAGATTATGCATGGAAGGAAGGTGCTTAATAATAACCTTCTGCTCAGCCATTCGCATAGCACCGCGTGAGAAAGTTATTGTCATAATCATGGGCAGTAGTTCAGGAGTTAATCCCACTGCTAGTGCTAGTGCAAACAGAAAGGATTCTAATAATGGCCTGTGAAAAGCAAGGTTAATAAGAAGCACAAAAAGGACCATGACTACCGTAATGCGCATAATAAGCATGCCAAAACGCTCAACACCTCGTTCAAATTCAGTAGGTGGTGAAGTTTGTGCTAAACTTTTTGACATGGCTCCTACTTGCGTGTTTTTTCCGGTGTCGACTATAAGCATGACTCCCGTACCACTGATAACAGAGGTTCCCATAAAAACTGCGTTTACCGCCTCATTTATATTTTGTAACGGTGATGGAGGATCTTTGACCGTTTTTTCAGCAGGAAACGATTCTCCCGTTAGAATGGACTGGTTAACATAAAGGTCTTTGGCGGAAATTAAACGCCCATCAGCAGGAATCAGCATACCTGGCGATAGCAGTATAATATCACCAGGTACAATATCGCCGATAAGCAGCGATACTTCTTGTCCATCGCGTAGAACATTAGCTTTCAATGTGACAGAAAAACGTAATGCATCTACAGTTTTTCCAGCCCGCACCTCCTGAACAAAATCAATAGTGATACTAAGCGCCACCATGGACATTATAATGACAAAACTGGCAACATCTCCTGTCAACGCAGAAAGAGCGCTTGCCACTAACAATAAAATAATGAGTGGATTACGGAAGCGTAGCAAAAATTGGAGTGCAAGAGATTTTCGGCTTATATCGTTGGTAATATTTCTACCATACTTCTTAAGGCGTTTTGTGGCATCCTCAACGGAAAGGCCGCTTTCCTTACTTGCTCCAAACTCAAGCAATAGTTTGGAAAGCGGAGTATTCCAAAACGGCAAATCCAAAGCTGGCATTAACTATTTACCCTTTTTCTTATTTGTAGTTTTTCTCATTTTTAATTTTTCCAAACTATCTTCAAGCTTATTATATCCTGAAACTAAATCGTTCTTGGCCGCATCCCATTCATTTTTTGTAGATTTTTTTAGAATCTCATACTTACTATCTATCCCGTCCCTTTCTTTTTTCAATGAAGCAAGTCCAGAGACTTTTTCACTTGCCATTTTCTTATCCCATTTTACCTTTTTTTCATCGATCTCGTTTTCGACCTTGGTAATACGGGAGTCAATATCCGCCAGAGCTTCTTTGATGGTCTTTACTGCTGCATCTTTTTTCTCAAATGAGTATGTTTTAATGCCATTTACCATTCTTTTAGCATCACTCATCATCATATTATGATGTGGAGTCTCAGGTTTTGGAATAACATTTTGAAGTACCTGTACAGGCACTTGCACTGGCGTGTTTGTGTTAGGATCTGCTGCCATAACCGATTGCATGGAAACTATACCTGTTAGAATCGTAGTAGCTACAAGAGCGTTCAATGTTTTCATAAAATTCTCCATAGTTAAGATTAAGTTGATTAATACTAAGAAGAAGTATGCAAGACTTTAGACTAGATGGAGATATCACATAAGCATTTGATACATATCAATCCATCTATTGATTTTGTTGTTTAAAGTGTAGTCTGTACTTACATCAATATAGGGAGAAAGCCTGTGAAAACTTTAAAATTGCTTACCTTAACAACCATCCTTGCCGGATCACTGGTAATGCAACCTGCTTTTGCGGCAAAAGATAAAGCCACACAATCTGATCCCACCTATAAAACATCAGCGGTTCACCCGGTTGTGCAGAAATACCGTGAAACATTAAAACAGGCGAATACGATGTTGGCACATGTGAATATGGCTTATGTAGCATCTGACTTAGAACTTATGGATTCAGCGGTAGAGCATATTAAGGCGGCACAAAAAATTGCTAACCAATTGGAAGTTGATTCACCTTCCATCACTTCTGACACAAAAGTAAAATACGGGAAATTATCGTATGAATATAAAGGCAAGAGTAAGAACTATTATATTCCAGTATTGAACGGCGTTTTTGCCGTGCATGATTTTGAGGATATTTTAAAGCGTTCTGGTGAAGTTGATATTGAAGAAACAGATGCTGAACTGGTGCATGCAAAAATAGCTATAGATATAAGAGAAGTGAAGAACGCGCTTTCTGAGGCTTTGGATGATGCAGAAAATGAACGTTATGACGAAGCCATGATTTCATTAGCCGATGTTTATAAAGGCGCACTTACCGATGAAGAAATAATAGAAGATCCATTATTTTCAATTCAGGACAATCTTTCTTTAGCACAAAATCTACTTAACCATAAATATTATGATAGTGCACGTTTTGCCCTGAACCATGCTCGCAAAGGCCTGAAAACCTATAAGAAAGATTTGGAAAAAAGAAAAGAAGGCGCTGAAAATGTCAATGATATGGATAAAAAAATTAGCATGCTGGAAGAGGAGTTAAAGAAAAAAGACCCAACTCTTTTGCAAAAAGCGGATGAAGAGCTTTCTGAATGGGGAAATAAAGTAAAAGGTTGGTTTAAAAAATAATAAAAAGGGCAAAGAAAATGAAAAAACTTTTATTAGCTTCTGGCACTATAATACTTGGAATGACTCTGCAAGGCAACTTGGCTAAGGCAGAACCTGTGGAGGACGTTATCATTAAGGAGTACTTCGTTTCCTACTATGCAGAGCCGAATGATTATTTCTATCAGGCGCGGCTGGATTATTTATATAGCTATAACAAGGCTGCTGCAGATGAAATAAGAAGAGGGGCACGTTTTCTTGCTAATGAAGCAGAAAAAGTAACTGGTAACTCACGAAAAGATATTCTTGAGTCGTATGATAACCTTAATGATATGGCAACAAGCATAGAAAATGGTGAGTATTATACCATAGCCGATATGGATTATACATTTGCTGAGGCGTTAATTCGCCTTGCTCACGAGCAAAATATGTTTGCCAGATATTACTGGAAAGAGAACAAAAAAATATTTGCAGGAGAAGCACTCTTGGCTTCGGCAAATAATATCCGCCACGCCTATAGCTGGGTTCAAGAAAAAATAGGTAAAGATGATTATAACAATTTAAATGTAATACGTGACAATGCACGCAAGATGACAAAGGGCGAAAAAGCAGATGTGAAATCATCGTTTGATATTTTGGATGGATTGATAAGAAAATTTAAAAAGAGACTTGTAACATTGCAGGAGCAGATCAATTCAGTTGAATGATGTTTATTACTAAGCTCTTATAATGGAGAATAAAATGATTCTAAATTTTAAAAAAACAGTACTGCTTTCTAGTGTGGTAGTTCTCTCTCTTGCAAATAACGGTTTTGCCAGGGATTATCCACTTAGTCCCGATGATGCGCGAAGGGAAATGCAAAATAACCGTCCCAGCCATTTTGGAGCGTCAAACTCAGATGATAATTACGACCCTGAATGTGAAGAATCATATAGCACGGTAGAGCGACGTAGATTGGGCTGCGATATCAGTAAAATCAATGGTGTCACAGGAGATGAGAACGCTAAACCACTAACAAGCCCAGAATGCACAAAACCCTATAGCGTTGTAGAACGGCGTAGACTAGGTTGCAAGGCACACTAAAATATGGAAAGCCAATCCAAAAATGAAACTGATAAAGCCATAAAATTCCGACATCGCTATAAGCCACTATTGGTCATTATCGCTACGATAGCATTTTCTGCCGCTGCGCTGGCGCTGGTGGACAGTCGTATGCACCGTTTCATGGAGACATTCATGGGGCTGTTTCTGGTGAATTTTGCCATGTTCAAGTTGATTGACCTGCATGGTTTTGCCGATGGATTTTCCATGTATGACCTGATCGCTAAACGCTCCCATAAATATGCACTTGCCTATCCTTTTATAGAACTTGGGCTTGGGCTTTTTTACCTAACTGCATTTGTGCCCGTGGTAACGAATACCCTTACATTGATTATAATGCTTATCGGCGGTTTGGGGGTGATGAAATCAATTATAACAGGCGATAAGCACTTAAAATGTGCTTGCCTCGGCACTACGCTTAATGTTCCACTTAGTACCGTCAGTATCATTGAAAATTTAGGCATGGCTGCAATGGCAGGAGTTATGTTGTGGATGGGTTTTAGGTAAAAATTCTATTATTTGCTATTTTCCTGCTGCCATGGCAATTCTGGCTTCCAGTTCTTATGGTTCCCAGGCTCTGTTGCCAGCAAGGTAAAAATCTGCCCGTCTTTTGCTGGATTGCTTTTAGATTCATTGGCAAAAGATATTTTGCCGGTAAATAACGAAGCAAGCGAAGGAATATTGATATAGGATGTGCCTAGCGCATGTATATCCGTGTGCAAACCTCCCGCATTCCAGAAAGCCGTATTATCCTGTATCAGATTTGCATATTTATGGTAAATCCTCGCTGTAATAAGTAATGAATCTGCATTCTCGGATAAATTTATATTCGTAACTTCCCCAGTTTTCATATCACGGAAAGTAACAGGAGAACCAATTGAGACTGATCCTAGTTTTTCAGCTTCCAAAACAATACGCAATCCTGATGCCAAATTACTTTCCAACGGCGCGTTATTTCTACCGATAAAATGTTGTTTTGGGCTGCCGCTTCCGGCTTTTATCTCAACTTTTGCACCCGATGCAATAGCGGAAAGATTTCTGATGCCTTGCAAATCAAGCTCAGGACGGGAAATCCAAAACTTAGCACCATCTTTTAGTAACGGCTCTGCCATTTGCTGCATACGGGCAGTTACCAATATTTCATTCTCTTTCGTCAGTGAAATATCTGTTATTTTCCCAATTTTTGCTCCATTATAATAGACACCCGACTGATCGGGAACCAGCCCGGAGGCATCTGTAAAACTGATGGTAATTTCTGACCCCTGCTTGATATACCATTGCCAGCTTAAATAACCACCGGCAATAAGCGATAGCAGTGTGACAATCCATAAAGGTGATATATATGGCTTATTACTCATTTTGTCCCTCCCGCAGCACGTTGCGGTCAAACATCATGGATGCAAGCATGGTAAACAGAACAACGGCGGCAAATGCAACACTGCCTACGCCTGAAGTTACGGTTGCAAAACTGCCGAATTTCACCAGAGCGACCATAATAGAAAGTAAAAACACGTCCAGCATTGACCAGCGGCCTATATTATCAATAAGCCGGTGAAAGTTAAATACAAGCGCGTATTTCTTTTTAATGGAAGCCATTATTACCAAAAATAGCAATCCGAATATTTTAATCAACGGTATAACAATACTGGCAAGGAAGACTATGGTACCGGTAAACCACATGCCCTCATCAAAAAGCGACTGTACACCTTCATAAATGGTGGTTTCCTTATACAGCCCCATATATTGCATTGTTATGATAGGATAGAGATTAGCAGGTATATAGAGAGCCAGAGCCGCAATTGTTAAAGCGGCTACATGTTGCAAGCTGTGTTGTTTGTTTAAGATCACTTCACATGCTCCAATATTATTTTAGACAGTTTTTCATAATCACCGCCAAAATGATGGCCGCCTTTCATTTCTACGACACGAAATTTATTCTTATCTAGTTGAGTACAAAGGCTGTTACCTTTTTCTTCAGAACCATAAATGCATAAAACATTCTGATTGCCTAGTTTCTGCATTTCCGGCATTACTTGTCGGGCTTCTTCATGCTCCCCACTTGTTAGCCAGTCGGTCACATGAAATTGAAAATCTACAGTTGTTTCCTGTCCTAATAAAACTACCTCTTTCACCAGCGTGCGAGCATCAAGATCTAGCCTGTTTACTATAAAAGGTAAAACATCTGCCCCTCTTGAATAGCCGATAAGAATGATGTCACTACGATTCCACGCTTTACTATAATACTCAATTATACGTCCCATATCCTTTGCAGATTGCTCAGGGTCTTTGCGTGTCCAGTAATATTGCAGTGAATTAAACCCAATAACAGCTATGCCCTCTTTATTCAATTCTTCACCTATGGATTTATCAATGCCCGCCCAGCCACCGTCGCCTGTAACGATGATTGCAAGTTTATCTCCAGAAGCAGTAATATGAAGTTCAACTAAAGGCAGGTCGGAAAGTGATTCTGCAATAGGATGCTTATCAGCATGAATTGCTTCTGGCTTTGCGGTTATATCAGCATATGCTTTTTTAAATTGCGGCATCCAGTTTTTCGGCACGGAATAACCATGCCCCACCTTTTGCAACATAATTATACTGCCGTTGCCAACTTTCTCAACATAGGCCTTTGTAGCTTCTGGAAAGCAGACCTGATCAATTTCGCCTTGTAGTGCCACCCAAGGCGCAGGCAATTGTTTTACGGCATCAAAGATATACGTATTGGTTTTCTTTTTATCCATCGTAAAGGTTAAGCTACCGTTGCCTTTGCACAATGGTTTGGCCAAAGATAGTTCGGGACAAAAACCGAGACTGATGCCGCCTTGGAATGTGTTATCAGGTGATTGCGCCAGTGTTGTATAAACTAATGTCGCACCGGATGAATACCCAACCAGAACAGGTAATTTATACAATTCAAAGCCATATTTCTGCTGCAAAAACTGGCTTAAGGATTCAAAATGCGCCGCAGGATAAGAGCATTGCCCGTTAACATGTCCCAATTCTTTCAAATAATGAATTATATCAATTCCGGCAACCAAAGCACCGGTTGAGGCGAGTTCTTTTGCCATGTCTATGACACCAAGGTTCCAGCCACCATCACCTGAAATAAAAAGCACCATATTGTCAGGTTTATCACTGGTGCAATAAAGATGCACATCGCCGAATGAACCAAAATTAACGGTTTCTTCTTTCATATCGGCTGCCTGTACTCCGGTTATAAAAAACAGCAATAATACGGTCATAAAAACTATTCTCATTTTCTAAATACTCCTTTGAGGCTCCCACCTGCTATTAAACGTGTAATAGCAATCAACACCGATGGAATAGAAAAACCATTTGCTATAGCCAAGTACCGAGGTTCCCACACAGGGTCGAATTTATCCTTATAAGCACGCAAGCCTTCAAAATTGTATAAGTCACCGCCATATTCAAAAATAATATGGCCTATTTTATGCCATAATGGAGCCAGAGCATGTGTTTCCAACCCGGCCAGTGGAGCCATACCAAGATCAAAATTCTTATATCCTTGTGTTTTCCCCCAAAGCATAATCTGTATAAAAAGCCACTCCATAACATCACGTGGTGCAATATCAATATAACGCATCAAATCGATGGAAATCTCTTGCTTTGAATTAGTTACCCATAAATTAGCAAAGGCAATAATCTTTCCTTCCTGCTTAGCCACTGCAACAGCCGCTTTGCTAACGTACTCCTCAGAGAAAAAGCCGAGCGAGAATTGCTTTTCATGTGTTTTTTTGTTCAAGAGCCAGTTATCGGAAATTTCCTTTAGCTCATTCATGTGTTCTCTAACCTGTTCGAAGTCAAGAACCTCAAATGTTAGGCCGAGTTTTGTCATTTTATTATTAGTGTGGCGCAGGCCACTGCGCTTCTCCCCCTCAAGACCAAAGCTTTCTAGGGATACTAATGCGGTTTCCCCAAGCTTAACTAGTATCATACCCATATCAATATATAGAGGCAGTTTATCCCGTGAAACCTGATAAAAGGCTAGTTTTACGCCTTTGCGATCAGCCATTTCCGCTAAGCGCCAAACCAGCATTTCCTGCTGCTCTATGCTTCCGACTGGATCTCCCATGACTACCCAGTATTTCGTGCTTATGCCATACATAAGAAAAGCGCTATAATTCTCTCCCCATAATATTTGTTTGTCGCCAAGGAGTGCTAAATGCGCTTGCGTCTTATCCGAGTTTAAAGCGAGTTTAAGCAGCTTATCCATGTTATCCTGAGACGGATGTTGTATCATTGTTTGAGGAGCTCTTAACAAGCGCATAATTGCAAATCCCGACACTGCCAATGCCATAACAAAAAGTGAGCGCAAAAAACGTGAAGCATCATCGTTATAAGTAAACTGCCACCATAGATCATGGTTGTATTCAACATGCTTATAAGAGAACAGGCCAAGCCACACGGAACTAAAGATAATTATAGCAATAAAAATAAACCATGATCTTGTAAATGGTGCGTTTAATAATGTTGATTCACGGTAGAAAAAACGGCGTGTAGGGAGCATTAACATCAGCATTATACTTAAAATAATAGCTTCCTGCCAGTCAAAGCCTTTTAGAAGTGAAAATATAATTCCAAATGCAAGAAGTGCTATTGAAGCAAAATAGGCAGAATTAAGGCGCATCCGAACAGCACGGGCAATAAACAATAGTAATACACCGACCATACTGCCAAACAGATGCGAAAATTCTATCACAGGCAACGGCATTACATTCTGAAGCCAATGTAGTGCATCCTTGTCTGTGGGAGTGGCTCCGGAAAATAATAATATTCCGCCTGCAAGCAGTAATAATAATGAAAAAATTTGCGGTATATTCTGATTAATAATTTTGCTTATGCTATCTGCATTTTCTCCAATTTCTTTGCGCTTCTCATAAAGCTCATAACTTAATATGCCTAGCCCAGCAAACATAAGAGGTATAAAATAATAAACAATGCGGTATAAAATAAGTGAGGCAAGGATATTATGAGGCGGTAGTATGTCGCCTATTAGATAAATAAATATCCCCTCAAACACACCAAGGCCACCCGGAACCTGACTATAAAGGCCAACAACTTGAGCTACCAAATAAACTACTAAGAATGTGGTAAACGGAATATTTGCCTGATGATATAAAAAAACATAAAGAGTAAGAGACGCTAGTATCAAGTCTGCGCCAGAAATTACGGTTTGTGCGAGCGCCATACGTACTGATGGCAAAGAAAACGATACATTGTAAATAATCACTGGTCTTCGTATGCTGATAATTGCCAACCAATATAATATCAATGCCGCCAGAGCTGAATAAATTACCGCATGAATAACAATATGTATCGGTGAATTAACCAGTTCTGTTTGTGGAAAAAGGAAAAATACAGCAACTGCCAGTGTCATCGCCCCTAATAAATACATCACGCTTAAAAAGACAGTAAGCTTAATCATATCAAGACCAGAAAGGCCCCATGCACTGTAGAAACGGTAGCGCACCGATGGCCCTGAGACAAGTGCGTGGCCTACATTGTTACTCACTGCAAAACCTATAAGTGAAGCCAGCATTACTCTGAACTTCGGTAAAGATTTTCCTACATATTTTAACGCCAGAAAATCATATCCGGTTAAGGTGAAATAATTAAAGGATGTAAACAATAATCCCAGAGCAATTAAATACCAAGGAGTGGATTTTATTACAGCGACAATATCGGTATAACTATATTGCTTTAGTACGTGGTGTACAATTGCAACCGCTATCAGAAAGAACGCCAACCCTAGAAAGGGGGCTATGCGGCGCAAAAGAACTCCCATTATAATGCACTCCCTAACAAATTTCTGGCAATATGATTGTGCAGTTTACCTCATATGAAGCTTCCCTTGGCTTATAATTTAATACGTAGCATTCTATGTCTGGCATTGTGTCTTCTTCATCCGCATTGTCATCCATATTTTACTCCTGCTTGGCTACGCATCATAAATGTCATTTAAATTTAATTGATTGACATCCATCAACCCAATCTACCTGCGTATCGTGTTTAATAAAGTAGGAAAGGTATATTTATGCCTGATTAAGAATTTAGGAGAATTATCATGCAAGCATTAAAAAAACACAAAACGGCACATGCAGAAAATGCCTGTATTGCTATTTTCGATACCCATATACAAGCGGAATCAGCCATAAAATCATTGCAAAAAGCAGGATATAAAATGGAAAAGCTTTCCATTGTAGGTAAAGACTACAAAACCGAAGAGCATGTTGTCGGATATTATAACATGGGTGATCGTGTTAAATATTGGGGAAAATCAGGCGCATTCTGGGGAAGTATATGGGGTCTTTTATTTGGTTCAGCATTTCTTGTCGTACCTGGTGTTGGTCACTTGGTTCTTGCGGGGCCGTTAGTTGCAACATTAGTAGGCGCATTGCAAGGCGCAGTGACTGTCGGTGGATTGAGCGCCTTGGGTGCAGCTTTATACAGTATAGGCATTCCGAAGGATTCAATCGTGCAATATGAAACTGCTCTAAAAGCAGAAAAATTTTTGTTAATAGCACACGGTACTGGTGAGGATGTTGAAAAAGCACAGGAAATTCTAAAAACCACAGATGCTAAAAATATCTGCATTCATAATAGTTAATCTATAAGAATAAGGGCTATAACCATGAAAAAATTACTTACAACTACCGCGATAATATTAACAATAAGCAGCGGAATTGCGGCACAACAGGCGTATGCTTATATTTATGGTGACAATGAGGTCATAGTGGAAGATATAGTGATTGCTTACTCAGGTGAACCAGCTAATCACTTCTATCATGCCAGAGAATCTTATCTTGAAGATTACCGCAAAATTGCCGCTGATGATGTGCGCAAAGGGGCAAAGTATGTACTGCTTGAGTCTGAATCAGCCGCTGGTGAGGGTAAGACAGCTTTATTATCATCCTATAAAAACTTACTTAATTTAGCTCATGATATGGAAAGAAGTGAGCATGTTGACATTCACCGAATTAACAAGGTTTTTACCCACGCATTATATAATATGTCACACCATCAGTATATTGTAGCAAAAGAATCATGGGCTAAAAAGGAGGCTTATAAAGCAGGGGAAGCAATAAGTGCTGCGGCAAATAATTTACGTCACGCAGCAGCATGGGCAGAAGTTGGATTAGAGGCCGATGGTGTTGCTGTTGTTAATGAGGCGCGCTCAATTGGTAAATCATTGAAAGAAGGTTCGGGCTGGACAGAAAAACAAGTGGGAAAAGGGCTGGAAAATTTTGGTGGGCTTGTTACTAAAGTTGGCAAAGAGCTGGAGAAGTAAACTCTTATATTAGAAATTAATTATGAATACCCGTACATTCTTATTAATAGCAGGACTTACTGCACTATTTGGTGTAGTGGGTCTGGCGATAGGCGGTGAAGGCGGCATGTTTACAGCGCTGGGGATTGCCCTTGCTATGAATATGTTTGCATATTGGAATTCAGATAAAATTGTTCTTGCCATGTATCGTGCCAAGCCTGTGTCAGATAAGGATTCACCTGAATTGCTTTCTATTATAAAGAAGCTTGCGAAAGATGCTGAAATACCAACACCGAAAGCTTATATCATCGATAATAACCAGCCCAACGCCTTTGCAACCGGGCGCAACCCTGAGCATGGCGCGGTAGCGCTAACAACAGGCTTGCTACGCATGCTTGATGAGCGAGAAATTGCTGGCGTATTGGCGCATGAACTAATGCATATCAAAAACCGTGATACACTTACCATGACTATAACCGCAACCATTGCCGGAGCAATAGGAATGCTGGCTAATTTTGCATTTTTCTTCGGCGGCAGTCGTGATCGCAATATGGGGCCGATTGCTATTATATTAATGGCGATCCTTGCCCCCATTGCCGCAATGTTGGTGCAGATGGCAATATCCCGCACTCGTGAATATGATGCCGACCATGGTGGGGCAAAAATATCTAACGACCCGATGGGGCTTGCTTTAGCACTTGCAAAAATTTCAAAGAAGGCAGAACTTACCACCAACATAGCAGCAGAAAGGAACCCTGCAACTGCGCATATGTTTATTATAAACCCACTCCACAAAAGAGGCTTGGACAATTTGTTTTCTACCCACCCCAACACGGAAAAGCGCATTGAAAAACTAAAACAAATGGATAAAGAAGTTAAATTTAAAGGAAGAAAATTATGAAGAAACTGGTTGCTGTGCTCTATATCCTGCTTTCACTCTGTACAGCACCTTCATTTGCGGATGAATACCATTTCGACAAGGAGCACACTACAATATTATTCTTCATCAACCATCTTGGTTTTTCGGATAAAATAGGCAGATTTATTGATTATGACGGTCATCTTAATTTTGATGAGGAATATCCTGAAAAAAGCGAAATACATGTAACAATAAGACCTTCTGGCATTCGTACAGATAGTGAAAAGCTGGATAAAGAGCTGCAAAAAAAGGATTGGTTTAATTCGGAGGTATATCCGGAAATCACTTTTCACAGTACGCAAATAAAATTGAATAGAGGTAAAAAAGCTGAGGTTTCGGGCTGGATGAATATGCTTGGTAAAGAACAGTTTGTCACATTACATACTACTTTCAATAAATCAGGCGAGCATCCAATAACTAAAAACCATATTGCAGGGTTCAGCGCCGATACTACAATTAACCGCTCACATTTTGGGATGAATAATAGCGTTCCTCTTGTAGGAGAAAATGTTCGAATGCATATCGAGGCTGAATTTATCCGTGATGAAGATGATCCGGAGTTTTCACTGAAATGAAAAGGACTGCCATATATAACATAAAAACATTACTTTATAACAGTCCTTTAATAACAGCTACTATTCTTTAAAAGCCGCATGTAGTTTAGTCTCATAATCCCTGCAAGCCTCTTTTTCTGCTGCTATGTTTGTCATGTAGGCCAGCATAGCATCAACGGTAACTTCAGCTACTTTATCAAGCTTTTTGCCCATTTTCTTTTCAAGGATAATTTTCATTTTTTCTTTAAGCAATTCATGCTTGGCGCATTTTGCCAAGCCAAGAATATCCTCGGCCATCGTACAGCAGTCAGATTTATGATTATACTCGCTACATGAGCCTTTATTGCCATGGTGTATGTTATCAGTATGGCAAGAGTTATCAGTTTTACATTCTGTCATTTTAAGTCTCCTAAAGTTAATTTTTAAGCACTAAATATGTGCATAAAAATTGGTTAAAAAGTTTATTAAACGCGCTCTCAATTTAAAGGCATTTCTAGATATATGAATTTATCTTCAGAATTTCCAATAATACAGAAATTCGAATACCTGGATTTGATTCCTATCAAGCACGGTTGTGCGTTCGCTAAATATAATGACTAAAAGGTCTTTTGGCACTTGATACGCATCAAAGCACACTAAAACGAAACATGCTCCTATCAACAGCTTTTACTTATTTACGATAAGCCAGAGGAACGTGCTATGTACTACATTGCTATTAAAATGCTTGTCGGAGATACCGCCAAATATATCGGTATTATAATAGGCATTACCTTTGCGGCGCTGATTATGACGCAGCAGCCTGGAATTTTTGTCGCTATAGGAATGGCTTGGTAGCGTTTCTTGATGTGTTAGATGCGAAGCGTTCGCTTTATGCATCTCAACTTTCGCAGGCAAAAAGCCTCGCCACCGTTTCAACAGATTTGACGGCGCTTTATAAAGCGTTAGGTGGCGGATGGAAGAGTGAGTAAAGATTACACAAGCATTATTCCGTAAACAAATGGAATAATTAAGAAAGGTGCATAACAAAAAACTCCACGATTTGACACCCGTCAAATCAGACAATGGCGCTTATAACTACACTCCCTTCATTCAGCGCATTTTTCAGTGCTACGCGGATATATTTATATAAAAGGGGAGAAAAAAATGAAAACTTTTTTAAAAACAGTGCTTTTGGCATCCGCAATATGCCTACCACTGTCTTCATGTGGGCATTATGAGCATGATAAAATGGGGTGGCATAAAGATTCTACGTACCATCATCATAAATGCCATAAATGGATCAATAAAAGCTGCCCTATGTCCGATCATATGAACCAGATGAAAGAAGAAGTTGGAGAGATGATGGAATCTATGGAAAACATGCATGACGATATAAAAAATATGATAAATGATACTACAAATGCTGAAATGAAAAAACAAATGCAGGCAGCGGAACAAAGTATCACAAAGGCTCAGGAACAGATGAAACAGATAAAAATGAGCATAGAAAAAATGAAAGATATGAAGATGGATAAGATGAAAAAATAATCTTCATTTTTACGTAACTATTAACAATTAACAAACTTTTTAAAAATAAGGAAATCATTATGTCTAATAACCAAAATCCGTTTTCATCCATATGGGGTTCAATGAATGAGAATAATCCTTTTGCTGAAGCTTGCAGTGTGGATAAATTTGTTGCTGCGAGTCGTTCAGGCAACAAAGCATTCTACGACATTACAAGAGTTATAACAGAGGGATGGCAAAATTTATTTTCTCATCAGGCTGAAATTTTTCAAAAAAGCTCCGAAGAGCTATCAAGGTTTGTTAACGACGTAGTTTTATCGAAGGATAAAATGGAAGAAAAAGCCGTAAAACATGCTGATTTTATAAAATCATCTGTGGATTCCGCCGTAAAAAACACAGGTAAAATGATTGAAGATGCTGTTCAATGTAATACTCAAGCTTATGAAATTATAAATAAAAAAGCGTCAGAATCATTTTCCGATGCGGCTAGAAAACCAGCCGACAGGAAAAAAGAAGCCGCCTAACAATATTCTATTCTTACTTAGCGGTACTTAAGATGGTTTAATTATACATATAAACTATTCTTAATTACCGCTCCTGCAAAAAATCCACCACATGGCCCAGCATTTTATCCATGGCGATGTGCGATGGGGTGGTGGGAGTTATGACTTCTTCTTTCCATATGAGAACAGCGAACAACAACTGTGCGGCAGCTTCTTTGGCTGTTAAGGGCTTGAGGCGGCTGGCGGTGTCGATGGCTCTGGCTTGGGTGCGTAAGAAAACGCCTTCGGAAATGTGACCAAGCTCAAAATGTTCTTCGGCATCTACCCATTTTTTTAGCAATTCTTGTAACGTTGATTTAGTCATGGCTACCTCCGGCTTTGCTGAGTTTCCTTGCTAGATGCAAAAGCGTGTCGCGTGATGCGCGGCAACGTATCATGCTGAAGGCTTCGAGCAGGTGGAGTTTCTGGCTGGTGTTAAGCAACACGGCTTGGTTTGCTGGTTCGTAAAATTCCTTGATATCGGTTTGGGTAATTGCCGCGATGCTGTTTAATGCCACAGCTGGGATTTTCTCCGTACCATTTTCATAGTTTCGGATGGAGCCTGTTTTTATCTCCAAACCATGCAATCGCCCGATGCGGTTACTCAGGTCTTTGACCGTAAGGCCAGCCCTGATCCGATAGAGCCGGATATTTTCACCGACATTGCGGTTTTCGTCATTGTTTTGCATCATTCCTCCTTTCATTTTGGATTAACGGAAGGACATGAAGCCATTGATATTCAATAACATCAACTAGAAGAACGACTTTCTTCTGAAATCGGAAAAGTGAGTTTGATAAATTTGTATAATGCAAGGCAAATCAACCAATGCGTGCTTAATGCTATTGATTTAATTACCGTCAGTTGTATTATGGTTTGCTCAGATATTTTATCTGTTTTTTATTTGTAAAGGGAGAAAAAGCATTGCTTTAAAATAACATAGGGAGAATATCATGGCATTTCCAGCAAAGAATTATTACAGGCTCAAAAGCCTGCAGAAGCGATGGGGCGTATCGCAGGAAGACTTATTCTACGCCATGGAAAATGGATTGCTGAGGGTCTGTGTCTGGCTTCCACTGCGATATGTCGAGCGTGGTGTGATCAACAAAGAAAGAAAATTCATCTATGAAACCCACGAGCATCAGGAAGAATTTGTTGGCGTAAGGCCAGATGATTGCCGCCGCATATGCAGCACAGGACGCGCAAAACTTCGTATTTTTCATTCCGTTTGCGGTGATGGCCATATTTTAAGGTTAGCCTATGAGCCGCCTCAACCCGCAATTTTTGTCAGAATGGGAGACCTTATTGTTCTCAAGCAGGATCGGGATAAATTCGAGAAAATCTACGAAATCACTAAAACCAATGTACAGGATCTGCACCCTGAAAAAATTGTGCCTGCATTTATTGCTTCCGAAGATTATCGCTTTGTAAAAATGGAAGGACAGGAATTTCACCTCGGCGATGTGCAAGCGCGGGTGATTGAACAGCTGCATGATGCCTCGCAAAGCCATAAACCATGGGTGCATGGCAAAACGCTTATCAATGACTCTGGCTCCAACGCTCTGCGCCTGCGTGATATCTTCAAGAACAAACGGCACTGGCGCACCATGATTATCTCTAACGAGCGCGGATATTACCGGCTCAATGTACCAATGGAAGCACTGGAAAAAACCGCTATCATCCCAGATAGCAATGTCGATAAGATCCGCTCTCAGCAAGCCATGTAGGCTTAGGGGGACTTCTCCAGCCCCACCCTAGGTACCACCTCCGCCCCACCCAAGGCCCTTGACAGGGCTTTTTTTGTTTCAATCGAGTAAAATTTGTCGCCAGAGGGGGCAGAGCTGCCCCACCCAAGGTCACCCTTTAGCCCTCACCAAGGTCCACGTTAAGTATCAGAAAATCATGCAGCCTTGCGTTCGAACAGTTCGAACAACGGAGGTAAACATGACTGATCACAACAACAATAAACCAATCTCAACTTTTGATGAAATTTGTCATCTGACAATCGAGACCATGCGGCAGATGGATATGGAAACCCTGTTGCAGCTCAAAAAGCAGGCAACCCGTGAGTTTGACCGCGCCAAGCTCACCAAGGGCTGCATCGAGCTTGCGCTCTCTCTCAAAGCACAGGATCAGGATCGGGCCATTAAGGAAGCCGACAGCAACCAGCAAAGTTTGCTTGATGATTAGAGGTGCTCGATGTCGATGGAATGGTACAGGGCTTATCACGGTATGCCGTATGACACAAAATTGCGGGTTATCGCCAAACGCACCAGCCAGCCAATGGCTGTTGTAGTGGCGATATGGGCTTGCATGCTGGATGCGGCATCCCAACATGATCCTCGCGGGTTTATCAAAATTGATCCCGAAGAGGTGGCTGTAGTCCAGGACCTTGAGTTGGAGGTGGTTGAAGCAGTTCTTCAGGCTTTTCGCGATAAAGGCATGATTGACGAAAACAACCACCTGACAGCCTGGGATATCCGAGCATGGCGTTACTACTGCGAAATCATCGGGTCTTCTGATTTTTGTCTTGGCAAATTAGACGGCAAAGACTGGACGATTGATCTGACCTGGGCAATCGCATCTTCCGATCATGTCGCCAAGATTTTAGAGGGAGGGTTTTCAGGCGGAAAACATCCAACGCCACCGCCTGCCTGCCACGATCCAAAATTGCAAACAGGCTGGGATCATGTGCTGGCATGCTTTGCTTCCAAATATGGTAAAGCCACATGCAAAAGCTGGCTTTCCGGCACGGAAGTGCGCGGCGTGGAGCAATCGCCCGATGGCCCTTTTGTCATCATCGCCTGCCGCAACGGCTTCACCCAACAATGGCTCCAGCAGCATTACCAAACAGATCTGAATCTGTGGTGGTCGGAGCATTCATACAACTCGCGCCGAATTGTTGGCGTTCAACTCACCATCAAGGAGGCCTGAACCATGAAAAAATGGACTGTAACCGATGTCGCCGACCGTTTTGAAGAAGCGGCTTACACCCTAAAGCGTATGCCATCTGTAAAGGTGCGAGGGCATTTCAACGCATGGCCTGAGATAGTTCGCACCGTGATGGAGCAGTTGCAGGCTGACCGCTTGCCGATGCGTATGGGGCCACCTACGCCAGATGCTATCAGCCGCATGGAGGAAACCATCCAGTGGATTTTCCTTCTGGATGAAGAAGACGAACGCCGCCTGATTTGGCTGCGTGCTGCGCGTGTGCCGTGGAGACCAATTTGCTGGCGGCTTGGTTGCGGCAGAACGAAGGCATGGCAGATGTGGACGATGGCCCTGCTTAAAATTGTCACCCGCCTGAACGCTAAGCAGGGAGGGCGTTAGGATGGTTTT